>CAZZXZ010000004.1:63327-68131 GCA_964658135.1 uncultured Acetobacteraceae bacterium
GATCGAGCGACGCGGAGCCTACCAGCCCCCGCTCCAAACCGCCATGATTCCGAGGGGAGCGGGCAGATCAGTGCAGGCGGACTTGTGAGCCGTCACCCACCAATCCGCAGGTCGGGAAACCACTGATGCTTCGCTGCAGGTTTATCAAGCTCAGGTAGTGGTCCTCGACGATGGCGATATCGCGATCCAGCTCGGTAATCGCTAGGGCGATATCCGTCGCCGTGCCGCGAGCACAAAGACCCCAATCGCCACTGCACAGTCGGCTGGCCAGAAGGTTCAGACGTCCGACGGCCGCAACCGACTGCAGCGATTCGGCGTTGCGAACGTGCATTTCCTGGCGTACCAGAACAGCCTTCATGTTCCATCGAAGCTGCGCAAATCGTTCGCGAATCACCGTCGGAAAACCGCGGCTTTCCAGCAACACGGCAACACGATGAAGATGGCGTTCTATCACCAAGTCGTGAAGATCCGGGTCCACATGAGACTGGGCGAAGACGAGCCGGAGCATTTTGATCAATTGGTCGTCGTATTGCCCGAACCAAGCCGTCAGTTCAGCCGCCCGGCCCAACAAGACGTTGGTCAAACATTTCCGTGGGTCAGCTCTACTCCAAGTTAAAGGCACAGCCATTCCCCGCTCTACTTCACCGAATCATTCACAATGAAAACTCTCAGACATCCGATTATTATACTATTACCTATGTTCGCTAGCGAACATAGGTTAAAACGGCCGAAGGTCTTCCTCATCCGCATCTTCAGCGGTCGAAGTCCATTGCAAACTGCGCAATAAAAGCAGTTCCTTGAGTTCGCCGAGTTGAAGCCCGGGAGCCCGCCGCAGAGCGGTCTCCAATTCGCTCAAGCGGCTTTCCAACACCGATGGTGTATCGCTCGAATTCATATCTCATCGCCGTGGGTCATCGACCGTTCGACGTTATAGGCCTTCGACGCAATCGAGTCCATGAGTCATCCGCATTTTTTTATTTTTTCCAGCCCCTTAACTTCGTACCATACGGGCGATGAGCGACGAAACACCCGGCATGCGGATCAATAAGTATTTGAGCGAGCGCGGTTTATGCTCGCGGCGCGAAGCCGATTCTTGGGTCGACGGCGGCCGCGTCCGCATAAACGATGGCGTGGCGACGCTGGGAACCAAGGTGCGTGTAGGCGACACGGTACGGGTCGACGGCCGCGTCGTCGGCGGCGAGACGGCGCACGTCTACATCGCCCTCCATAAACCGATCGGTATCGAATGCACGACCGATCTCCGGGTGCCTCACAATGTGATTGAGTTCGTGTCGCACCGCGAGAGAATTTTTCCGGTTGGCCGTCTCGACAAAAACTCCGAGGGATTGCTGTTGCTGACTAACGACGGCGACATCGTGAACGATCTCCTGCGCGCCGGCCGCGGACACGAAAAGGAATACCTGGTCACCGTCGATCGACCGATCACCGACTCTTTCCTCGGCGCCATGGCAAACGGTGTCGCCATTCTCGACCGGATCACCGCTCCCTGCCGCATCAACAAAGTCAGTCAAAACGTATTCCGAATCATCCTGACGCAGGGACTCAACCGTCAGATTCGGCGCATGTGCGAAGTGTTTGATTACACGGTGCGTCGCCTGATTCGCGTACGCTTCGTGAACATACGACTGGAAGGGTTGGCGCCCGGACGCTGGCGTAACCTAACGGCGCGGGAACTTGCCGACCTGCTGCCCAATCGTTTCGCAGCCAGACGCTCGGGCGCGCTGCCGCCTCGTGAGACCGACGAGCAATAGACGCCTGACAGTCCGTGGGCGACGCCAACCCGCTGACCTTTACGCGGATCTCCGTACTGACCGGCGCAGGATCGGCGCGCACACTTCGACTTCCCCCATTACACAGAAGTACAACGCGATGAAAACTGATAAGCAATTGCAAGCCGACGTGATCGCCGAATTGTCCTGGGAGCCATCCGTGAATTCCACGGACATCGGTGTCGAGGTCAAGGACGGTATCGTGACGCTCGCGGGACACGTCGGAACGTATGCGGAGAAGATCGATGCGGAGCGTGCCACCATGCGGGTCGCCGGCGTGAAGGCATTAGCCGTCGAAATGGATGTGACGCTCGCGGGATCCAGCAAGCGCAACGACGTCGATATCGCCCGCTCCGTCGAAAACGTTTTGGAGTGGACCACCTACCTGCCTAGAGATGCCGTTCAAGTCAAGGTGGAGAACGGTTGGGTCACGCTATCCGGAGAGGTCTCGTGGGAATTTCAACGACAGGCTGCCATCAGCGCCGTTCGTTATCTCCTGGGAGTCAAAGGGGTGAGTGATCAACTTCTGATCAAGGTACGGTTGTCGGCGCCGGTGGTCAAAGCGGATATCGAAGCGGCTTTGAAACGACGTGCACACAAAGATGCCAACGAAATCATCGTGAGCGTTCAGGGTGCCGATGTGACTCTTTCAGGGAAGGTCCATAGTTGGTCTGAACGGGAACTCGCCACGCATACGGCGTGGGGATCACCGGGAGTGCGCAGCGTCGTCGATAAGATTACCTTCAGTTACTAGATTGCCACACAGGGTCCGGCCGGTGCGGACCCTTTGCTCAGAACATGAATACCGCGACTGCGCCATCACTGCCGCGCCGCTTGGTTATTGCCGCAACGCCTGTTTGAAGCGGCTCTTGTATTCGGCGTCGGCGATGCCCCGGCTGAAAATATATTGCACGAAGTCCGGGCTGCGGATCGTTTCTTTATTCGTGACCAATTCGCGCAGCATGTCCTGCATCGGCCTTTTTTCGGCGGCCGCGAAGGCGCGCGCGATATTGGCGACGCTGCGACTGATCTCCACGCTACGCGCACTCACCGGCACTTTGATACTGGCGCGCAGCACGAACTTGTCGGGTGCGATCAATATGGAATAAGGCCGATTCACCATTACTTTCTCCTCGCTGGAGCAAGTGCACACAACCCGACACTACACCCGCCCGCGCTGAATTCCAACCCAGCAAATTTGGGACGTGCGTCACGACGGCGCATGGGCCGACCTTGCAAGCTGGGCGGCTCGTTGCGTCGACGGAACGAGGCTGTGAATTACGGCATAACTGTCGTGGGGTTAAGGCCACGGCAGCGTGTTGCAGAGTTCGCGCCTCACGGTGCGACCACCATACGAAATCGAGCGTGACCGCTCATCATCCGTTCGTACGCCTGCGGTGCCTGCGCGAGCGGCACCACCTCGATCATCGCGCGAACTCCCGTCAGCGCGCTGAACGTCAGCGTATCTTCGGAATCGCGGGGCGTGCCGGACGGCCACCCCTGGATTGACTGACGCGCCATGATCATCGGCAGCGCATGGATCGACATCGGTTCGCTATCGACGCCGAGTATCACAAGCTTGCCATCCACCCCCAAGCCTCCCATGACGGCGCTCATGGCCTTTGAGTTGGTGGCGGTCGCCAGAATCACTCGAGCACCCCCCAGCTTGGTCAGTTCGACCGCAGGGTCAAACGCGGCTGTGTCCACGTAGACATGGGCGCCGAGTTGCTTCGCCAGCGCCTCTTTGTCGCCCCCGCGTGAGAGAGCGACGGTTCTATAGCCCATCTTGACGGCAAACTGTACTCCTAGGTGGCCCAAACCTCCGAGACCGAGTACAGCCACCAAATCGCCGGGCCGGGCGCCGGCATGGCGCAGCGAATTGAATACGGTAATGCCCGCACACAGCAGAGGTCCGGCTTCCACGGCCTTCAATTCGTCCGGAATCGCCACCAAGGCTTCGACGGGCGCCACCATGTATTCTGCGTAGCCGCCGTCGTAGGAAATGCCGCAAATCTGTTGATTCCGGCACGTCACGAAATCGCCCTTGCGGCACGACACGCAATAGCCGCAATGACCACCGTGCCAGCCCACGCCCACACGCTGGCCCGCGGTCCAGTTCTTGACGTCACGGCCGACGAGATCGATCACACCCGCCACTTCGTGGCCCGGTGTGCGCGGTAATTGAATCCAGGGGAACGCACGCGCCACGGTGATCGAATCGCTGTGGCAGACGCCGCATGCCTCCACGCGGATGCGCACCTGGTTAGGTGCGGGTTCGGGAGCATCGATTTCGACGACTTCGAGACTTCCCGGTTTGCGTACTTGCACTGCCTGCATTTTCATCGAGCTGATCTCCTCAAGTAATGACGCATTGGCGGCCGGCTCAAACCATGCCCCGATGGATGGCGTCGACCCAGTAAACTTCCTCGACACGCTCTGCGGCGTCAATCTGAAGATTGACCACCACCGCTTCGTTGTCACTGCGCACCAAGACACACTCGAGCGGCGCATGACTCGACCGGTTGATTTCCTGGTGCGGTACGTACGGCGGCACGAAAATGAAGTCGCCGGCGTCGGCCTCCGCGACGAATTCCAAGCGATCGCCCCAACGCATGCGTGCGATTCCGCGCACGACATAGATTACGCTTTCGAGCGCGCCGTGATGGTGGGCACCCGTTTTGGCATTCGGATCGATGACCACCGTGCCCGCCCAAATACGTTGCGAACCCCGGGCCGCATTGACCGCGGCCGCACGCTGCATGCCGGGCGTCTGGACGGTGTTGCCGTCGAGCCGATCGCTCTTGATGACCTTGACGCCCTCGTCCCGCCAATTACGTTTCAGGCCTTCTGTCACACGCGATCTCCGGTTGAATGAGGCGTCGCCACGCGTTGCACGAGGCTGCTCGTAAGCCCAGGCGAATGACACAGTAATCGGAGTGGTGGGACGACTGGGACTCGAACCCAGGACCAAAGCCTTAAAAGGGCCTTGCTCTACCAGCTGAGCTACCGTCCCG
>CAZZXZ010000005.1:0-16943 GCA_964658135.1 uncultured Acetobacteraceae bacterium
AGCAATTGGCTGCCGAAGCGGCTGCCGAGGCCCGTCTTGACGTTCCAACCTTCCGCAACGAGCACGAACGGCGCCGCGGCGAGTTTTTTCATCATGTCCGGGTCGATGACGTTCAAGGTGGGTTTATTGATGAGGCCAACGCTGACCCCCTTATCCTGCAGGGCGATGACGGCATCGAGGGCGCGATAAACCGTCTCACCCACCGCGACGACGTAACCGCCGCCCGCCGTCGGTTCACGCACCACATAGTCCTTGCCAGGCTCGAAAGACAGACCTTCATACATCGGTTTGCCATCGAGGCCCAAAATATCGGGCACGGGAGCCCGGGTGCTGAACAGAAAACGCAGTCCCTTATCGTGATAGATCCGCTTCACACAGGCCGCGAATTGATGTTGGTCGACGGGGAAATACAGACGCGTCACGTCCTCGGCATGACCGGGTTTGACGCCGCCGTCCGCGAACATGCCGTTGATGCCGAAATGACAGGTGTTGTCCGCCATGTCGTCGACGCCGCTGTGGCTGAAATGCGCCAGGACATTGGAGAAATTCAGCCGCGACATGGTGATTTCGCTGACGCACATTTCCAGAAATGCACTGAAGGTGCCGTAGATTCCTTGTTTACCGGGGATCGAGCCGAAACCGGCTGCCGCCGAGAAATTGCCGCGTTCCATGATGCCGCCACGCACGAAAATTTCCGGATGCTTCGCACGAATATGATGCAAGCCGCAGGAACCTTCCAGGTCGTTGTCGAAAACTCGCACGCTCTTCAATCGCTCTTCGACGCTCATCCCATCCAAGATCCCGTTGATGATCTTGCCGAAATCGTCGCGATTTTTCCCCGTACCGGAGGAGCCTTTGAAACTCAAGGGGCTTTTCTGCGGTTTGGCGTTTTTCAGCATGTCGACGGCCCGCTCATAGCCGCCGCGGCTCTCGAAATACTGAATCGCAATGTCGGCCTTCAACACTTCGTGCGCGCTCGGACTGCCTTGCGCGCCTTCGATTCCCGGCGCCATCGGCCGCTTGATGACCAGCGCGTGCGGAATCGAATCGCGGAACACGCGGCACAGATCGATGTAAAGAGCGTCCAGATCCTCGCCCATGGTGGTTTCGGTGATGAGCCCATAACCCGACAGGGTGCGGCTGAGATCGTAACCGACCATGTATTCCTGTGGATGCCCCGCGATCGTCACATTATTGTCATCCACCAACACCTTGACGTTCAGTTGCTTGCCGACGGTCAGGCGCGCCGCCTCTGCATTGTCGCCCTCCATTTGACTGCCGTCCGAACCGAGCAAAATCACCGCGTGGTCGGGATTCGCCAGCGCCACACCGTTGCAAAATGCCCATAAATGCCCAAGACGACCGGAACTGAACTCGACGCCGGGCGTCAGCATTTTTTCCGGATGGCCCGGCAGTCCGCTGTCGAATTCCCGGTAGTGCAGCAATTTCTCCGCCGGCATGGCGCCGTTCAGCACGCTCAACAGATATTGAGTAGCGACTCGATGGCCGGCCTCATCATAGAAAATCGGCACGATGGGGGCGCCGTGGGCGATAAAGGCACGCACGATCATCACTTCGGGCACGGTGTCGTAGGCGCCTCCGGTATGACCGGAAAGACCCTTGGCCCCCGCATACGCGGTAAAGAAAACGATGGCATCGCGACACAACTGGATGTTGTGCCGCAGGGTTGCCTTCTCGGTTTCGGTGAGCGTCGTGACCGTGGGATCGAGCTTCAAAGGCTGAAGCTTGGATAAATCGATGGGGAAAGTGTCGGTGTTCATACAACGAGTATAACGCTGCACGGCACTTCGTTAGTCACTAAAAATATCGGATTCGGCGGGGTTGCACGGCGAGTGCATTCATCGGTCGGCCAGGTTTTTGGTTTTCTTTTTCATCGGAGGCGCGGTCGACGCATGTCGCTGCTGACTGATGGCAGTCAACAACTCCCGCGTATTCTCGCGGACGATACGCTTGATGAGTTCTACGCGCTCGCCGCGGAACTGATCCCAGTGCAGCGCTTTGAGCAACGTGCGCCGCAAAAACAGGAAAACCAACAGCTGGCCGCTGAGCGTCATCGCCCGCACGCGGGTTTCTTCGGCGCCGGGCGGTAAGTTCATTAGGCGGCCGACGATCGCGCTGTTGATGGCGAGAAATTTCATGTTCACTTCTTTGTACATGAACTCGAAGCCTGCGTCGGGGCCAAGCCCGGCCTGATCGCGCATGATGATGAGCAGCCAATCGGACGGCTCCTTGGAGGAGAACATGAAGTCGGCGGTGTGCTCTTGAATAGTGCAGTACGCATCGATCAACTCGGCATCGCCGACCTGTAATACCAATAGCCGTTCGGCCACCTTCACGGGCTCGCTGACATACGACCACAAGCGCGCCACCATGTGCTGAACACAGGCGAGATACAGTCCTTCCTTGCTCGAGAAGTAATATTGCAGGGAGGGCGCGTTGACTCCCGCATCGAGAGCGATGTCGCGGGTGGAGGCGCCGTCGAAACCGCGCTGTCCGAATAAGCGAAGCGCAGACTCGATGACCCGCGCGCGGGTGTCCTCACCGCGCGGGTACCCATCGCTCGTCGTTCGCCTATTCGAAGTCATGACACGAGGTTTGGTCGGACGATTCCCACATCAGCTTTAAATTATACCACTTGACAATATTTTTCCAAACGGAATAATTGCGGTTGGATCACGCATTTCTTTACAGGGTGAGACGCCGACCATGCCGATCGACGATGACCATCTCGGGCGCGGAGCCGTCGAGAGCCACACGCATTATCATTTGCATCTGGATAAGGGCGGCGTGGCTGATACGGCCCGCGATAAGCCCGCGGCTGACGACGCTGCCCAAGACAAAAGCGCCCCGAGTAACGCGAGCGCAAAGGATGACAAGAAAGACGCGGATAACAAGAACGATGGGGATAAGAAGAGTGAGGGAGAGGGCGGCAACGCCAAACCCAAGCCGGTTCGCAACAAAAAACCGCTGATCATTCTCGGGATCGTCGTCGTCATCGCGGCCATCGTAGGATTCATATACTGGTTTGCCAAACGCAACCAATTGACGACCGACGATGCTTACACCGATGGGAACACCATCAACATGGCCCCCAAGGTCTCGGGGTATGTCACGGCTTTGTATGTCGACGACAACACCCATGTACACAAGGGCGATTTGTTGCTCAGCATCGAGGCGGATGACTACTCGGCGACGCAAGCCGCCGACGTGGCACAGCTGGCTTCTGCCCGGGCGCAATTACAAGCCGCGAAGGTTGCCTACGAGATTGCGCGCGTGCAGTACCCGGCGCAACTCTTGGCCGCGCAAGCACAGCAGCGCGCCGCGGAGGCCAGCTTCCTGCAGGCCAAGCTGTCGCACCAGCGGCAACACGATGTCGATCGCCGCGCGACCACGCTGGAAAACATCGATGCGGCGGACAGCCAGGAAGTCAACACCTCGGCCAGCGTGCAAAACGCCAAATCCCAAGTCGCCATCGCGAAGCTCGTTCCGCAGCAGTTGCAGCAGGCGGCGGCCGCCGTCAACGAACGAGTCGCCAGCGTGGCGCAGGCGGAAGCTCAACTCAAACAAGCGCAGCTCAATGTCGGATACACGGAAATCAGAGCGCCTTCGGACGGGTTCATCACCAAGCGCAACGTGCAGCTGGGAAGTTATCTGTCGGCCGGCACGTCGATGTTTCTCATCGTCACGCCAAGCGTCTGGGTAACCGCCAATTTCAAGGAGTCCGAATTGGGCCGCATGCGCCCGGGTGATTCCGTCGATTTGGCCATCGATGCCTATTCGGGTTTGAAGCTTCAGGGACACGTGCAGAGCATTCAGCAGGGTAGCGGCTCCGTGTTCTCTGCATTTCCCACGGAGAATGCCACCGGTAATTACGTGAAGATCGTGCAGCGGGTGCCCGTCAAGATCATCATCGACCGCGGGCTCGATCCGAACGCCCAGCTGCCGCTGGGGTTGTCCGTGGTTCCCACGGTGTATCTGCGGTGAGTTCCGCGGCAACAAGCGACGATCGCGGGGACTGGCGCCCGGCGGGCAATCCCTGGTTCATCGCGGTGGCGGTGACGCTTGCCGCATTCATGGAAATTCTCGATACGACCATCGTCAACGTTGCGTTGCCGCACATTGCGGGCACGATGTCGGTCAGTTACGACGAGGCCACTTGGGCGCTCACCTCCTATCTGGTGGCCAACAGCATCGTGCTGCCCATCTCCGCCTTCTTCGCACGAACGTTCGGCCGCAAACGATATTTCGTCACCTGCATCATCGCGTTTACCGTTTGTTCTTTTCTGTGCGGGATCTCGACCAACCTCACCGAACTCATCATATTTCGCATCCTGCAGGGATTTTTCGGCGGCGGACTGCAGCCCAATCAGCAATCCATCATTCTCGATACCTTTCCGGCGTCGCAACGCGGCAAGGCATTTTCCGTCACGGCCATTGCCACGGTCGTCGCTCCCGTTCTCGGACCCTCGCTCGGCGGCCTGATCACCGACAATTTCAGCTGGCGCTGGGTGTTTCTCATCAACGTCCCCGTCGGCGTGTTGACGACATTTGCCGTCATGAGTCTGGTCGAGGATCCGCCGTGGGAAAAAGAGAAACGCGGCAAGGCGTCCACCGACTTCATCGGCATCGGTTTGATCGCCATCGGCTTCGCAGCCTTTCAAATCATGCTGGACCGCGGCGAGGACGCCGACTGGTTTGGATCCACTTCGATTCGCGCCGCGGCCGCGATCGCCGCGGTTGCGCTGGCCGGCGCCATCGCGTGGCTCTTTTACACCCCCCGTCCGGTGGTCAATCTGCGCGTCATGGCGGATAAGAACTTCACGCTCGGCGCGCTGACCATTTCCGTGTTCGCAGTCATTTTGTACGGCAGCAGTGTGTTGATCCCCCAACTCGCCCAGCAGCATCTGGGTTACACGGCGACCTTGGCGGGATTGGTGCTGAGTCCCGGTGCTCTTTGCATCATCGTTTTGATCCCCATGGTCTCGAAGTTCATGCCGTACGTGCAAACTCGTTTCATTTTGACGTTCGGTTTTTTCGTGCTCGGTTGTTCGCTGTTGTACTCGCGTAATCTCACGCCCGACATCGACTTCCGACACTTGGTCTTGCTGCGCTGCGCGCAGGCATCGGGCATCGGTTTTCTGTTCGTTCCCGCGAGTACGCTGGCATACCTGACCGTCCCGCGGCAGCTACAGGGCGATGCCGCTGCCTTGTTCACCATGTTTCGCAATATCGCGGGGTCGATCGGCATCTCCTTGTCGACCGCCTTCATCACGACGCGCACGCAGGCGCACATGGTTTTCTTGTCCGGTCATTTGAGCCGCACCGATCCGGCCTATGTCACTTTGTTGGCGCGCACCTCGACGGCGGTAAAGTCCTTCACTCATGTGGTCGGCGACGCCACGACGACGGCAACCAGCTATATCTTCAACACGCTCGTGGCAGAAGCCGGACTGCTGGCCTACATGGACATCTTCTTCTATTGCGCCATGCTGTCGTTCGCATTCATCCCGTTCACGTTTCTTTTCTCGCCGGCCAAGGCTGCCGGGGGCGGGAAAGCTCACTAATGATCACCTACCGCAAGTTCGGTTCCGTGCTGATGGTCGCTGGTCTCGCGGCGTGCACGGTTGGACCACGCTTTAAGGCGCCCACGCCGGAGCTTGGCTCCGTCGTGACAACTGACGTCGTTACAAACGATGCCTGGTGGCATGAATTCCACGATGCCGAGCTCGACCAGCTCGAGGAGCGCACGCAGAAGGGTAACCTCGATCTGCAGGCGGGCTTGCTGCGCATACTCGAGGCGCGCACCCAGGTGCAGGCATCCCGGGCGCAGGGCTTGCCGAGTTTGAAAGGAACCGCCAGCTACAATCGTGAGCAATTGGGCGCCGCGGGCATCTTGAAGGCACAGGGCGGCACCTTCGGGGGCACCGCGTTGAGTCCGGCCCTAACCTCGTTACTTACGACGCCGATCAACTTATACCAGGTGGGTTTCGACGCCTCGTGGGAATTGGATCTGTTCGGCAAGGTGCGCCGAACGGTCGAAGAAGCCGAGGCGAAGACCGACCAGGCCATCGAATCGCGCAACGACATGCTGGTGTCGCTGGAAGCCGAGGTCGCGCAAAACTACATGCAGCTGCGCGCGGCGCAGTACCTGAGGTCGATCACCTTGGGGCTGATCGACGACGAAAAACAGATTCTCGACCTTACCATCAGTCGCCGGCAGCACGGCCTCGCTGGGGACACGGATGTGGAATCGGCGCGGGCGCAGGTGGCGAGCCTGCAGTCTCAGCTGCCCCAATACGACCAGACCATCGCGACGTCGCGGCATGGCCTGGCCGTGTTGATAGGCCAGACGCCGGAGACGCTCGACGCCGAACTCGGGCCGGTGGTCGATCTGCCGTCGCTGCCTCAAATGAATCCTGCCGGAGTACCCTCGACCCTGGCGCGTCGGCGGCCCGATATCCGCCAAGCCGAAGCGACCTTGCATGCCCAGACGGCAAACATCGGTATCGCCATGGCGTCCATGTACCCCGACGTGTCGTTGAGCGGCACGTTCGGGTTGCGTAACCTCAGCACCAGCTACCTGTTCAATTGGGCCAGCAAGTTCTACACGCTCGGACCGACGGTTTCCGTACCGCTGTTCCAGGGCGGTGCGCTGGTGGCCAACGTGAAGATGGCGCGCGCCGAGGCGGAAGAAGCCGCGCTCAACTACCGCAAAGTTGTGCTGTCGGCGCTGCAGGATGTCGAGGACGGTTTGGTGAGTCTCGACCAGGATGGATTACGGGCCACGGCGCTCAAGGAAACCGTAGCGGCGGATCAACGCTCGTTCGACATCACCTTACAGGCTTACAAAGTGGGCCTGACCAACTACATCGCCGTGCTCAATCTCGAGCTGCAGACCAATCAGGCGAAACAGCAGCTGGCGCAAGCGTCTCTCACGGAAATCACCGATCTGGTCAAGCTCTACAAAGCGCTGGGCGGCGGTTGGCAGACCGACGCAGTGTCGGTGGCCGCCTCGAGTGGTCCCGGCTCAGCCAAAAGTTTTTAGCGCGCCGACACACAGCGCGAGCCCGACCACCGTGATGGTGGCCGCGCTCAACACGGGCAGCAACTGTGCCCAGCGGGCGGTTGCCTTCGGTTGGCGAAAACGATTTCGCGCGTAGAGAAATGCGAGTCCCACGATGGTCAACGTGATCGCGAGGCCGACGCTGAACGCGATGACCAGTAGCATGCCATAGGCGGTCTTGTTGAGCGCCACCGCGGCCAGCAATAAGACCATGGCGGATGGGCAAGGCACCAAACCGCCGGAGATTCCCAATGTGAGTAAGCTGCGCCAGGTGATTTTCTCGCCCGCCGCACCCGGCGGCAGATGCGAATGCAGCGGCCCTCCGCCGTGCGAGTGCAGGGTGGGATCGGCCGAGTAGGCGGTGGGGGCGAAAATGAGCCCTCGTCCGCCGGTGCGCTCCGGCGCCGCGAGCGGCGAGAACACCATCGCTTCCGGTCGGCCGCCGGCCGCCAACACGTGGCGGGCAGCGCGTCCTCGCTGCACCAGGAGCACCAGCCCCATGCCCAGCACGAGCACGGCCGACAGCAGACTCAATATCGGAAACAGCCGTTCCGGCACGATGAATCGCGATGCGTACAACGTAGCGAATCCCAAGGCGAAGACGCCCAAAGTGTGGGTGATCGTGACGGTCAGTCCCAGGAACACCGCATGTCGCGGGGTGCCCCGGGAGCCGATCAGGTACGCACCGACGATGGTTTTACCGTGGCCGGGCGATAGCGCATGCACACCGCCCAGCAGCAGCGCTCCCAACAGCGCCAGAAAAACCACGCGGGGCTCTAGGTGCGGGCTCGAGATGGCGGCGACCAGTTCCCGGGTGCGTCGTGAAATCCATTGCGCTTCCGATCCGGCCGCGCTGCCGGGCGGCACCGCACCGGCCGCGGGTTTTACGGACGTTTCCCGGGCCGCCAATAACTTTGCGTGCGCCGGTGCCTGCGTGCCGAACCGCAGATGCACGGAACGTTCATCGAGGGGACCCGCGGCGGGCAGCGCTTGCAAGGCGTCATGCAGGCCGCCCGTCAACGAGGTGCTGAAGGCGTTGGTATCGAACACCGTATAGCCGGGCGCCGCTTCTACGACGATTTCGTGCCAGCCCATACGTCCTGGATAGTTGCGATTGGTGAAGTCGAGTTCGCGAGGCGTGGCGCCGCCTGCCGCCGGTAACTCAGCGACGAAGTCCATATCCACGCGCAGCGAGAATCCGCCCTGTTCGGTGGGTAAACTGCTGGTCCAGCGTGTGGCGTGCAAGGGCGCTTTGACGCCGTCGATCTGCAGCTCTAAACCTTGCGCCAAATCGGGCGATAACATGCCGACGTAGGCGTCGCGCTCGCCTTGCGAGGTCACTCCGTCACCATTCGAGTCGGCCAGATGCAGCTCTCGTAAGGCCGGCAGCTGGCCGAACACCACGGCGTAATGCACGTCCAGCACATCGTTGCGGCCCGCCGCCTGATCGAGCTTCAGGTCGGCAAATTGATTGATCGTAAAATTGCCCAGCAAACTGGCGACGGTGTCGGCATGACTCTGCTGGGGATATCCGCTGCCGAGCACCCAGGCCAGATACACGGCGATGGCGCCCAAGAGGCGCCGTCGGCCAGTCATGCGATCAGTCATGCGAATAGCCATGCAGTTAGTCGTGCGAATGTAGATGGTCGTGGGAATGTTCGGCGCCGTCCGCATGGAGGTGCGAATGCGCGTGCGGTTGAACTTGCAGCGTGTAGCGCTGTTCGATTCGACCAAATTTCCAGAAAGCTACCGACAGCCCCCACGCGAGCAGGAACATGCCGACGATCAGATAACCGAGGACCCCAAAATTCAATCCGCCGACGAAATCGTAGAGACCACCATGCAGATCCAACATGCCGATGAAAACCTGCAGCAATTCGATCGTGCCGACCACCAGGGCGACGGCCACCGACAGACCGGTGGTCGTGATGTTGTAAAATATTTTTCGCAGCGGATTGATGAACGCCCAGTTGTAGGCCTTCGACATCAACACGCCATCGGTAGTATCCATGATGGTCATGCCGGCGGCGAACAGCACCGGTAGGCACAGCACGGCAGGAATCGGTAGATCGCCCGCCGAGGCTCCGGCAGTCATCGCCAATAAACCCACTTCGGATGCCGTGTCGAACCCAAGACCGAACAGCAAGCCCAACGGGTACATCTGCCAGCTGTGGTTCATCAACTTTTGCAGACGCCCGCCGAACAGCCGATTCAACAAACCGCGTTTCTGCAACAGCGCTTCGAGATGAGCGTGGCTGTGGGTTCCTTTCTTCGCGGTGTGCCAAATCTTCAAGATATCCAGCAGCACCAGCAAATTCAGAATGCCGATGATCCATAGAAAAGTACCGGAAACACCGGCACCGATGATTGCGCCCATGGTTTTCAGCTGCGGCAGCTCAACCTTGACGGCAGTGGCTGCAAACGCAATGCCGATCGATAGCGCAAGGACCACTGTCGAATGCCCGAGCGAAAAGAAAAACCCTACCCCCAGCGGCTGTTTTCCTTTCTGCAGCATGAACCTGACGGTGTCGTCGACGGCGGCGATGTGGTCAGCGTCGAACGCGTGCCGCAAACCGAACATATAGGCCACGAAACCGAGTCCGACCAGCTGCGGATAGCGACTTGCATAGTGCAGGTAGGTTCCCCAGCCGACCACGTGCAGGATGCCGATGCAACCGTATAGCCCAGCCAAACGAGACCATTCGGCGCGTGAAAAGAATATACGTCGGGAAGGGCGGGTGACGGGTCGAGCGACGAATTCAAAGTTCGACAAATGGCACCGCTTTACATTAATCTCAACTGCAGCTGTATTCGCTAAAGGTAGCCCACCGGATGCAGAATCGCAGTCTAGTCGCACCGACAGCAATGGCTACCGAATAGTTCTTTATGCTCCCATCTTACTCCGGTCGGTTCGGCTGGCGGGTCGCTCTGGCCTTCGCCGTGATCTTAGGCTCACCGATCGAGCCGGCGGTGCCGGCGGATAGCGGCCTGACGCTTTCCCCCCCGTACAAGGCTCCCTACCTGCCGGCGGCGGATGGCGACGTTTTGCAAGAGGTGCCGTCGACCGCCGACCCCGCGGTGGTCGAGATGAGGGCCTTGCGGCTCAGGCTCGACGCGGCACCCGACAATTTCACCCTCGCGAATCAGCTGGCCGGCGCCTATGTCGACTACAGCCGCCAGATCGGCGATGCGCATTATGCCGGTTATGCGGAAGCCGTGATTGCGCCTTGGGTCGGCGCCACCGCACCGCCGGCTGCCGCCCTCGTTACGCAGGCGACGATCGTGCAGTACCGGCATCAGTTCGCCGATGCCCGGGAATTATTGTTGCGGTCGCTTAAGCTGGACGGACGCAGTCCGCAGGCTTGGCTGACGCTCGCGACGCTCGATATGGTGCAGGGCGACTACCGCACGGCTGCCAAGGATTGCGTCCAGGTCACCGAGACGGCGGGGATCGAAACCGGTCTAGGATGCTCGGCAAGTTTAAGATCGTACATCGGTCAGGCACGTCAGAGTCTGGTGCTCCTGCAGCAAGTGGAGCAGGCCGCGATCCACACGCCCGCAAGCTACCGGGCCTGGGTGCAAGGCATGGAGGCCGAAACCGCCGAACGGCTCGGTGACTGGCCGCTGGCGGAAACCCACTATCGCAACGCGTTGCAGCTGCAACCGCAGGATAATTTTTTATTGGTTGCTTACGCCGATTTCCTGCTCGATCGAGCGCGCCCGCAAGAGGTGCTGCCGCTGCTCGCCGATCACACGCAGTCGGATACGGCATTCTTCCGCCTGGCGCTCGCCCAGGCGGCTCTGCATAGCGCGCAAGCGGACCGCTATACCTGGATCATGGCGGCGCGTTTCGAGGCGCTTCGCTTGCGCGGCAGCGATTATTTCGGCCGCGAAGAATCGCGTTTCGCGCTGCAGCTGCAACACGATCCGCAGACCGCTCTGGACATGGCCCGGCGCAACTGGCAGGTGCAGCGGGCGCCCCAGGATGCGCGCGTGGTGCTGGAGGCTGCGTTGGCCGCCAAGCAACCGCGCGCCGCCGCCGAGGTCCTCGACTTCATGCAAAAAACCAAATTGGAAGATCCCATCACCGAACCCCTGGCACAAGAATTACGCTCGCAGCTCGGCGCTGCCGGAGTTTCCCCTTGAGGTGGCCGGCACGCCGTTCGCGATCAGGCGCCGTAATCCTCTCGTTTTTGGGATTGAGCTGTCTGGCCGCGCCTAGCGGCGTACATGCGCATTCTGCCAGCGATGCTTATCTCACCTTGAGTACCGTGCGACCCGATTCGAGCGGCCAACGGGTCATCCACGGCCAATGGGACGTGGCGTTGAGGGATTTGGATTTCGTCCTCAAACTCGACGACGGCGATGGGCGGCTCACGTGGCGCGAGGTGCGCCAACATCAGGTCCAGATCCAACGCTATGCCTACCAATATCTACGGTTGGGGGATTCGGGCCATCCGTGTTCCATCAAACCGGTCAAGCAAATGATCGATGACCACGCGGACGGCGCTTACGTGGCGTTGTTTTTCGACGCCGTGTGCGAACACGATCCGCCGAAGCTCGCGTTGCAGTACAGCTTGTTCTTCAAAGTAGATCCTTCGCATCGCGGCATCTTCGTGATGCAAAGCGGCGGTAACGCCGCCACCGCATTACTCTCTCCGGAAAACTCCTCCATCGAGCTTCCCTTCTAAAGCCGACCGCTGGCTAGAACAGACTGAGATGGTGCAGCCCGGTGTCTGCGAACCATCTCAGCCGCCACGTCACATCAGAAGTGCATTGAACGCATTCGGATCCGTGTTTACATCGTACAAGAGCGTGATCTTGTCGAAGTTCACCGGAGTCGAATTGGCCGGTTGCTGAAAAGTGCGCGCCGCGAAAGTCGAAAAGTTCTCCGGCGTATTCGTTGCAGGTGCCGGAGCCGAGGCCGAGTTGTTGTCGTCGTGACAAGCGCTCAAGGAGGCGGCCACCATGGCCGCCGTACAAGCGAGTAACTTGATTTTTACCGATGTCATATCAGTTTCCTTGTGCGCCGATCGGCGAGCCGGGCCACGGGGCCTGTAAGTACGGGAAGGTCTGATCGAAGTCCAAGGCGTTCACCGGTGCACCATCCGTAAACGCAACGTTGCCCACCGGGGCATCGGTGGTCGCACACAACCCGAGATTGGTCTGCACCCCGGCAACGGGAATGGGATAACACAGCGCACCCATCACCACGCGTAGCGCGAGATCGGTCACGTTGTCGCCCGGTCGGCGACCGTTGGGAAAGCCGGCCAAGTCGTTACCGACCACGCCGTAGCTGCTCTGCGTGGCGGCGGGCGTCGCGGCAATACCCGTATTCAGCCGCAGCATTTCAGATGCCGTGACGGTGGACATCTGATTGACACCCTTGAACCCGGTCAGGAAGGCGGCGACCAAGTCGGCACGCGGAAAGTTGGTCGGTGCCAGCGTCGCCAAGTTGGTACCCAAGGTGGCGTTCACCGGCGCGAGGAACAGGATGTTGAGCAAGGCAGGAAGCGTCGGGTTGGTCACGTACGTCGCGAAATATGAGTCGTTGACCGGCGCGCTGCTGTTCCAATGATCCTTGTCGGGAAGTCCGATCACCAGTTCGTTGACCAATGGCGCGCCCAAGCGCGACATCTGTGTATACGCACCGCCGTTGACGTCAGGCTTCACGAACGTGGAGTTGGGATTCAGCACTCGGACCTGCCGAATGCTCGAGGTGGTCCAACCGCCGATGACGCCGTTTCCGGCACCCGTGAGACACGCGGTGGGAATTTCCAAGGCCAACGTGGTGATGTTGTCCTGGCGAATGACGTTGTTCATGAAGTTCTGGGTGATGCCGCCCGGAAAGCCCTGGCCATTACCTGAACCGGACGGGTTGTCGCCGTCGATGGGTACGAAATCGACCAGATCGAAGGTCTCGCCGAGGTTGACCGCGAAGCCTTCCTTGCGCTGTCCGACGAATACGCGACCCGGGGTCGCGCAGCCCGGGATGGTGATCGTGTAAATGTATTGATTGGCATACGCCGCATAGGCCGCCGGGTTACCGAAGGATTTCTCGCCGATATAGTCCGACGGCTTCGTGAACGTCGTACCGCCGGTCGTCGCATTCGTGATGGCAGTCGCAACGCCGGTGCGGCGATCGCCCGTCACCATCGTCAAGGTGTAATTCTCGATGAAATTCAGATTGGGCGAGTTCATGCCGCTCACCGCACCGGAGTTCTTGAGCGGAATGGCGACGTTGACCTGCGCATTGGCGGGTCCGATCGGCAGCGTGGTGCCGGCGCCGTTGTTGGCCAAGGTCTGCGTGAACGCGAATTGGAAGGTGAGATTTTCTTTCGCATCGCCATCGTTGTCGATCATGATTTCGTACAAACCGGAGGGGTCCAACGCAAAATAGTTGGGGCCGCCGTAGGGCGCCTGCAGCGGGTTGTAGTTGGCCAGGAACGTGACATAGCCCGTGCGGCCCGTCTCGTAGCTGTTGAACATGTAAAAGTCGGTGCCGTCCAGCGTCGGGAAGCGCGCGATGTTAGGCGCTTCGCGGTGACTGGAAGCAAAAGCGAGCAGCGGAAGAGACAGCGCGGCAGCAGCCGTCCACTGAATTCTATTCATGAGATATCCCCCTGGTAAAAAATACAATGAGTCCGGCGAATCGACCTGGTTCACAGTCCAGCATTTCGCGCCGGTTTGTTGCTTGGATGCAGGACCGTGACAATACAGGACATATATGACTGAAACGGTGGTTCGATCACACAATTCCGGTGTCGCACGACCGCAACATAGTCCGGTTCGACGAAACCGGCGCGAGCAGCCCTATCGACGAGCGGGCGTCGATTTAGATGGGACTGTAGCCGCTAAATCGGCAGGTTCACTGTGTGGTCGTTGCTTACAGCGCTTACCGGCCTCGATGTACGACAGGGTTCGATCCGCCGCCATGTACCGGCTCATGCAGGCGCTGAATTCTCGATGACGTAACGTCGCCGCCGACGGCGACGCGAAGGCGCCGCCATGCAAGATTGCGGTCGTCAGCAAGACCAGCGATCCCAACCACCGATGAGTTACCCGGCGCATCCCTTATCCCTTGAGTGAGCGCTGGAGTATGGCGAGCCACGAGCGCTCCGCAAGAGTCGGCTACCGCCAGCCGGTGTCGGCGTTCGGCCGACATGGGGCTAGGCGCGGGCGCGAACGGCGCTACAGGTACGGCGCTTACGGGAGCGGCGTCCCCGGTGGCCGGCGTTGGATTCGATCGTCCATCTCGCCCAATGACGCCGCCAGAGAGTTTTCGGTATTGCGGACCTCTTCACGCAGCGCACCGAACGAGGTGTCGAGCCGAACGGTGAGTGCCGCCATTTCCGCGCGTAACAGCGTACCGATTTCAGTGAAACGAGACGCCTCGGCGCTGTCGGCCAGCAGACGCTGCGCATGCAGCTCCTTGGTCTGCCGACCATAATCGATCAGCAGCGATCGATGCCACAGGCCTGCGTAGACCACGACGACCCCGATCGCCACCCCTAGCAGCACCAGCATGACCACCCCGATGGGAATCTCCGCAGACGCGACCAGCAGGCTGAACTTCGCCGGCGCGGCGAGCACCGACCAGTTGACGAAGAAGAATATCGCGATCAACAGTGCTACGACGATGACGAGCGCCGTTCGTACGCGCGTCACCATCCCGCGCTGCCCGCGTCACCTTTGAAAGGGCCGACGAGCTCCGGCGTGATCCAGCCGCCGTAAAATCCGCCGGGTTGAGGTGTCACGAGCGCGCCGGCCACGCGACATTCCAAATCCCGCGGATAGAACGCAACCTTGTCCGCCAGCGATTGCGCACCGGCCAATGGCTCCGGATAACTCCACGCCACGTTGGGCAGACGGCGTTGGCCGTCCATCAAGGACCAGTAACGCGCGGGTCCCTTCCACTCGCAACGCGAAGAGCCGCTGCCCGGTTTGACGAACTCGCCGACTACATCGTCCCACGGAAGATAGAAACTGGGCGGGTGGGCGGTTTCCAGCACGCGAATCGAACGCGTCGTGCGCGCGATTTCGATCGCGCCCCAGCGAATCACGACTTCGCGTGCGTCGGGTTCCAAACGCGGCGGCCGCGGATAATCCCACACCGATTCCTGCCCGGCACCGGGTGTTTGTGCGAACGGAGGCCGCGCCGTGCCGCGCCAACGCCACTGATCGCGCAGCGCTTGAATCTCATCGGATATGTCTGCCATCGAATCCTCTAGTTGCCGCCCGCGAAAAAACTTCGCCCGACGGGTTTGTGCGCCAAGATCTCATCTTCTGTCAAGCCTTGAATTTCGTGCGGAAATACCAGCCAACTGTCCGTATCGCGCACGAAGTAATCCGGCTCCAGCGCACTGCGATTTCTGGTCGGCTTGTAATAAACCGTTGCGATGCGCAGTTGCTCGGGCAGATTGCGTCGGCAACGACGCTTTAATTCCGTGACGACGGCTTCCAAACTTCGACCCGAATCGAATACGTCGTCGACCAACAATAACTGATCCTCGGCGGACAGCCGCGAGACCAGATAATCGAGCGCATGGACGCGGACGGTCTTGGCCTGCTCGCCGATTCCCGTATACGATGAGGTACGGATCGCAATGTGGTCGCAGTGGATGGAATGATATTCGAGAACTTCCTGAATCGCGATTCCGATCGGTGCGCCGCCTCGCCACATCGCCACGAGGAACGTGGGGCGAAAGCCGCTCGCGACGATGAGCCGGGCAAGCTCCATCGAGTCGCTGAGCAGGGAATTGGCCGAAATAAAAACTTTGTCCATTGCTCAGCATAGCCTTTCGGTGCGCCGCGATTCCACTTAGTCTGCACCGCCCATGACACAGCACATTCGAAACCGACCCTTCGCCGACTTGGCGGCCGATCTGGAGCGTTTGACGCAGCTTGGACGCCGTCGACGCTTGGAGCGACATTCCGGGCTCGACTTCACCTCCAACGATTACTTAGGTTTGGCCGAATCGGTCGAACTTCGCGACGCGGCCGACGACGCGGTCAAGCGCCATGTCCCGATCGGCGCGGGCGGTTCGCGGTCCTTGCGCGGCAACCATCCTGAACACGAAGCCTTGGAAGCAGCGGCGGCTGGTTTTTTCGGCTGTGCCGCCGCACTGTATTTCGTGAGCGGATACGCAGCGAACATGACCCTCTTCGCGACGGCGCCGCAGCGTGGGGACTTGGTCATTTACGACGAACTCATCCACGCCAGCGTGCACGACGGCATGAGCCGCGGCCGCGCCTCGAGCGTGGCGGCGCGGCACAACGACAGTAGGTCGGTGGAGGAGGGCATCCGCAAGTGGCGCTCCGCAGGCGGCAAGGGCCGCGTGTGGATAGCCGTGGAAAGCCTTTACAGCATGGATGGTGACTGGCCGAATCTAGTCGAACTCGCCGCGCTCGCCGACCGACACGAGGCGATCTTGGTCATCGACGAGGCCCATGCCACCGGCGTGCTCGGCGCAGGTGGTCGCGGGCGCGCCGGTTTTCTCGAGGGTCGGGACAATGTCGTCACCGTCCACACCTGCGGCAAGGCGTTGGGCACGGCCGGGGCGTTCGTGTGTGCTCCCGCCGTGCTCATCGATTTCTTGGTGAATCGAGGTCGAGCCTTCATCTTCGGCACGGCACCCTCGCCGCTGGTCGCGGCGGTCACCCGAGCGGCACTCGCGATTGTCGCCGCCAGCGACGAACGGCGGCGGCGGTTACAGGACTTGGTCAGCGTCGCGACGTCGAGCCTCGAGAGGCACTGCGGCCGGGCAGCGTCGGGTTCACACATCGTGCCATTTCTCGTCGGCGCGGACCAGGCGGCGGTGGACCTCGCCGCGACGCTGCGCGGATACGGCTACGACGT
>CAZZXZ010000005.1:16953-57022 GCA_964658135.1 uncultured Acetobacteraceae bacterium
TACGACGTGCGCGCCATACGGCCGCCAACCGTCCCGCCGGGCACCGCCCGACTGCGGATCGCATTGACGCTCAATGTCGATGCAGCGGCGGTCGAGAGCCTATTTCGGACGATCGGCAAGGAGTGCGCGGTTACGCCGATTCCTCGCCCGCTGGGCGTCGAACCGGTAAGATGACGAGTACCTCACTGGACACCGGATATCATGTCATTACTCTTTTCTAAGACGAACCTCGGATCACTCGCTTTGCAGAATCGCATCGTCATGGCGCCGCTGACTCGCAGTCGTGCGACGCGTAATGTGCCGAACGATCTGATGACGGAATATTATTCGCAGCGGGCCTCGGTGGGCCTCATCATCACCGAAGGCACGTCGACCTCTCCGAATGGTTTGGGCTATCCGCGAATTCCGGGGATTTTTTCCGCTGAGCAAACGGCGGCTTGGAAGTATGTGGTCGATGCCGTGCATGCGAAAGGGGCCAAGTTTTTCATGCAATTCATGCATTGCGGACGTGTTGCGCACCCGCTCAACCTGCCGGCCGGCGCGCGCGTGCTCGGACCGTCCGCCGTGGCCGCCGCGGGTCAGATGTTTACCGATGCCGAGGGGCTCAAACCGCTGCCGGTTCCCACCGCAATGTCCGAAGCCGATATCAAGACGGCCATTGAGGAACACGTACAGTCGGCCAAGAACGCCATCACCGCCGGATTCGACGGAATCGAATTGCATGGTGCCAACGGGTACCTGCTCGAGCAATTCTTTCGTCCCACCTCCAATTTGCGTCAGGATGGTTACGGCGGCTCGGTCGAAAACCGATCGCGTTTCGTGCTCGAAGTGGCCGAAGCGGTCATCAAGGCCATCGGTCAGGACAAGGTGGGCATTCGTTTATCGCCGTTCGGTGTGTTCAACGACATGCCCAGCTACGATGCCCTGGCCGACGATTACGCTTACCTGGTGAAAGAACTCAGTGCGCGCAAACTCTTGTACGTGCATCTCGTCGATCATTCCTCGATGGGCGCGCCGCCGGTACCCGCGACCATCAAGGCGACGGTTCGCCAACTGTTCAAAGGGGCATTGATCCTGTCGGGCGGCTACGATGCCACTCGGGCCGAACAGGATCTGGCCGCCGGCAAGTGCGATTTGATCGCCGTCGGTAAACCCGTGCTGGCAAATCCGGACTTGGTCAAACGATGGCACGACGGCGATCGACTGAATCCGCCCGATATGAAAACGTTCTATACCCCGGGCCCCATCGGCTACACCGATTACCCGATGTTGGCTCAGACATGACGTCATCCACGGCGCCGGTGCTGCCCAGCCAACGCGTGTTGATCGGCCAAAAGGCGCTCGTCACCGGCGCGAATTCCGGCATCGGCCGCGGCGTGGCGGTTGCGCTCGGACAAGCGGGCGCCGACGTCGTCGTGAACTATGTGAGCGGCGAGGAAGCGGCCAACGAGGTGGTGGACGAAATCCGCCGCGCGGGTGCCAATGCCGTCGCGATCAAGGCGGACGTGTCGTCCGAGGCCGAGGTCGATGCCCTGTTTGATCACATGTTGCAGCAATTCGGCGCTGTCGACATCCTCATCAACAACGCCGGCTTGCAGCGGGATTCGGCGTTCAAGAGCATGACCCTGGAGCAGTGGAACAAGGTGCTCGAGGTGAATCTTACGGGTCAGTTTCTCTGTGCGCGGCGGGCGATCAACGAGTTCATCAAACGCGGCGTGGTCCCCGGCGTATCGTGCGCGGCGGGGAAAATCATTTGTATGAGCTCCGTACACCAGAGAATTCCCTGGGCCGGGCATGCCAACTATGCGACGTCCAAGGGGGGCATCAAAATGCTCATGGAGAGCCTGGCTCAAGAAGTGGCCCCGCTGCATATTCGTGTCAACGGGATAGCGCCCGGTGCGATCCGCACGCCCATCAATGTGTCGGCATGGCAGACGCCACAGGCGTACGACAAACTCATGACCCTGGTTCCGTACGGCCGCATCGGCGAGCCGGAAGACGTCGCCCGCGCCGCCGTATGGCTGGCCTCCGATCATTCTGACTATGTGGTCGGAAGCACCTTGTTCGTCGATGGAGGCATGACGCTGTATCCCGGCTTCGCGACCGGCGGCTGAGGCTGCGCGATTTCGGCCGATCACCGATAGAGATAATCGAACGGCAAGCCGAGCCGAACGCAGGACTGCACCGGGGGACTATCGCGCACCACGACCCGCTCGGCCAACGCGGCGGCCCACTGGACCAAGCGCCGCTCGTGCGGCCGTAATCCGTAACGGTCCGTCAAACCGAGACGCTCGCGGGCCCAGTGCGGCACCGTGTCCACGGCGGCCTTTACGAGGATCGACTGCAGCCAGGAAAAGGGGGCGGGCAGGGCGGGCGTTTCGCGCATGATCCGCAGGAAATCGAAGGTGATCGGGGAGGGTTCGAGTTCGCTGCGCATGGATGCGAAAAGAGCTTGCATACCGTGGTTCGACGTCGGTACGTCCGCCGCGCCGTAAAGCCTGGCCGCAGCCTCACCCTCTCGGTAAAAGCCATCGAATTGAGCGTCGCTGAGCGCCTCGACGTAGCGGCTGTATGCTTCGGCGAAACCGAAAGCGGCCGTGGCATGCACCCAGGTCAGGAGACGCGGGTCGGTTGCTGAATAAGCCAATCGAGAGGCGGTGATGCCGCGCACCTTGGCATGCAATCCGACCACCCTGGCGATCATGGGCTCGGCCACGCTTCGCGCACCGTAGACGGTAATCATGGCCGCCAATCCCGTGCGTCGCAAACGACTCAAGGGGTCGCTGCGAAAGGTGGAGTGTTGCCAGACTCCGGCCCGGACTTCCGGTTCGGCCAGTTCGAGCAGTACCGCGGCGACGCCGCCGACGAAAAGAACGACGGGGTTTTTGAACACCCGCCAAGACACCGAATCGGGTCCGGCCAACGCGCTCTCTCCGGCCGGACGGGCGAAATCGAGTTTCGGCTGTCCGACCGGATGCAGCAACTCGCCGAAAGCCGTTTCGAGCTTTTGCTGAAGGCGCCGCGGCAGACGGATGGTGGTTGGCAGCCAATCAATTGGCATGCAGGCCGCTCAAATCACGTAAGCGCCGGGCCTCCCACCATTGCCAAGACGCCAGCGAGGCGACGCCCCATAGCAATTCGCGCATGCGTTTGGCCATCGACACCGATAACGCGAGCCCGGCATCGATTCCCACGAGCTGGCCGACCACGATCAAACCCGCCTCCTGCACGCCGAGCCCGGCCGGCACCACGAACGCGACGTGTCGTACCGCAAGCGCCATGCTCTCCATGGCAAGCGCCTGGCCGCCGGTCACCGGATGACCGAAAAGTCGTAGAACGAACCAAATTTCCGATGATCCCGACATGAGCGCGGCAAGCTGCAGGGCGCCGGTGACCGATAAAGTCCGGCTGCGCCGCAGGATTGCCCTTACTTGATCATCGAGAGCGCCAATGGCGTCCACGGACAGTCTTGTACCGACCAACGGTCGTAAAAACTTGTAGAGCCGTTGGAACACGGCACCGTAGCGCAACAAAAAGAAGACGATGAATGGCGCGGGAACGCTGAGCAAGAAAGCGAACGCCAACTGTCGGTACGTCTGGCCGGCGTCGCGCATGCCGAGCAGCAGCAGCAATCCTCCCGCCGTGAACACATAGGACACGATCAACGTCAGCACTATTTCCACGATGACCGTCGCACCGACCGTAGCGGTGGGCAGGCCCCTCGCACGCACCAGACGGACACCGATGACGCTGCCGCCGACGCTCGCGACCGGCAACAGACGATCGACCGCTTCGCGTACGGTGGTGACCCAAAAAAGATAACCGAGTCCGGCGCGCCGCCCGGGGTCGCCGGGGCGTAGCAGTTCGTGCCAGCCGAGGGCATACAGCCCAAAAAAAACGGCGCGAAACGGGATGAGCCAGAAAAGTCCCCATCCCGCCGAGGTCAACGTGCGCACGATGGTAAAGAAATCCGCCCGAACGACGAGCGCGATCAACAATCCCAGTCCGATCAATCCTCCGATATAGGCCGCGACTCTCGTTGCCGCAGCCTCAGGCTTCGTGCGCCCGCAAAAAGCGGAAGAACTCCACCCCTTCACGTAGACGCCGCGTCATCATGTCCCAGCTCGTGAGCATTTCTTTGACGATTTCCCAAATCTTGCTGGGACGAAAATAAAAGCGCTTGTAGAACACCTCCATGCTATGAAAAATGTCGTCTTTCGACAGATGCGGATAGCTGATGGCCGCCAGTTGTACGCCCTTGTCGTTGACCAAATTGATTGCGTCGTTCTCCTGCAGCCAGCCGTTCGCGACCGCCTGCTTGTAAAGCGTCGTTCCGGGGTAGGGCGCCGCGAGCGATACCTGAATGGTGTGCGGATTGATGTCTTTCGCAAACTTGATGGTCTTTTCGATCGTTTCGGCCGTTTCTCCCGGCAGGCCGAGAATGAACGTGCCGTGAATCAAAATCCCGAGCCGTCGACAATCTTCCGTGAACCGTCGGGCGATGTCCGTCCGCAGACCCTTCTTGATATTGAGCAGGATTTGATCGTCGCCGGATTCATAACCGACCAACAACAGCCGTAGACCGTTCTCCTTCATGACCTTCAGCGTCTCGTAAGGAACATTCGCCTTGGCATTGCAACTCCAGGTCATGCCGAGCGACCCCATGCCCGCCGCGATGGCTTCGACGCGGTCCAGGTTCGACGAGTCGGTGAAGGTGTCGTCGTCAAACATGATCTCCTTGACCTCGGGCATGTTGTCCTTGATCCACTTGACCTCGGCAATTACGTTCGCTGCAGAACGAACCCGGTATCGATGACCACCTACCGTTTGCGGCCATAGACAGAACGTACATTTCGAACGGCAGCCGCGGCCCGTGTAGAAGCTGACGTAAGGATGCTTCAGGTAACCGATGAAGTAGTTTCGTATCTTTAAATCGCGCTTGTAGACGGGCGAGACAAATGGCAGTTCATCCATGTTTTCGACGATGGCGCGCGGAAGGTTGTGCACGATGTGCCCGTCGTCGCGCCGATAGGACAACCCCCGAATCGCCTCCAGAGGCAAACCCTCAGCCACTTCCTTGCAGGTGAAATCGAATTCCTCGCGACACACGAAATCCACTGCCGCCGTCGCCTTCAACGACCCCTCCGGATCGACCATGGTCTTGGCGCCGACGAGACCGATCTTGACGCTCGGATTGTCCAGCTTGAGCAGTTCGGCGAACTTGGCATCCGTCGGAAACGACGGCGTACTGGTATGAATGATGACGAGTTGGTAGTCCCGGGCGATCGCACGAGTTTGATCGACGGTCAGCTCCTCGGCCGGCGCATCGAGTACCCGCGAGCCCGGCACCAGGGCGGCCGGTTGCGCCAGCCAGGTGGGGAACCAAAAAGACTTCACTTCGCGTTTCGCCTGGTAACGCGACCCGGCCCCGCCGTCGAAGCCGTCGAAGGAGGGCGCTTGTAAAAAGAGCGTTTTGAGCGCGTGTTCGGGTTGGCTGGCGATCGTCATGAAAATACCTCAATATAGAAGATCTTAATCATACCCGACCCGGCCACGACCTGGTTGACTTGCATGCCGTCGCCTGAACCGTGTACTTTGTCCGGCAAAGGCTGGTTCCAGTGGGCGGGGCTGCGGCGACGGAAAGTACTGTGTATGCACGATTGGCTGACCTCGAGCGGATATATCCTCGCCGCGACCTCCTTCATCTATAGCGTGTTGGCATGGTTGGCGGTGCGTACCACCTCGCGCAGCGTCCGCTGCGCGGCAACATCACAACCCCGCGTCACCATTCTCAAACCGCTCTGCGGAGTCGAACGAGAAACCTACGAGTGCCTGCGCTCTTTCTGCGCTCAACGCTATCCGGAGTTTCAAATCGTTTTCGGCGTGTGCAGCGACACCGACCCTGCCATACCCGTCGTGCAGCGTCTGCAACGTGAGTTTCCCCGTCTCGATCTCGAACTGGTGGTCGACCGGCGCCAGCATGGCAGCAGCCGCAAGGTCAGCAATCTCATCAACATGATGTCGCTCGCCCGCCATGATTTCTTGGTGCTTTCGGACAGCGATGTGCGCGTCGAGAGCGATTACCTCGGTCGAATCGTCGCCCCCCTGCTGGACGAGAGCGTGGGTATCGTCACGTGCACGTATCGGGGGATCTCGCGCGGTGGCCTCTGGTCGCTGCTGGGTTCTCTTTTTATCAACGACTGGTTCATGCCTTCCGTGCGCGTGGCCGGCCTGACCGGATCGCGCTCGTTCGCGTCCGGTGCGACCATTGCCATGCGTCGGCACGTATTGGCGAGCATCGGCGGTCTGGCGATGGTTGCCAATCAGCTGGCGGACGACTATCGGCTCGGCCAACTGATCCGCCGCACGGGTTTACGCACGGTGGTATCCGATGTGGTGGTGGAGACGTTCGTCGTCGAGCGGAATTTTTCCGATCTGGTGCATCACGAGCTGCGCTGGCTGCGCACGATCCGGGCTCTGCAGCCGCTTGGCTACGGTTTCTCGTTCGTCACGTTCGGCATGCCGGTGACCGCATTGGGCGCGTTGTTGGCGCGGGGAGCACCGCCGACCTTGGGGCTTCTCGCCGCGAGCGCCCTCGCGCGCCTCATGTTGCACCTGAGCACCCGTCAGCGGGACACGCGGCTATCGACGCTGTTGGTGCTGCCTCTGCGGGATGCGCTCACCTTGGCGCTCTGGACTTGGAGCTTCGCCACGCGGCGGGTGCGCTGGCGTGAGGATCGCTATCGCGTGACGCGGGATGGATCGGTGCTGCCCGTTTGAGTGCGGCGCGTTGTCAAAAAAATTCCTGATCGTCACCGCGGACGATTTCGGGTTGCACTCCGCGGTCAATGAATCAATAGAACAGGCCGCTCGCGCCGGCATTCTGACGACGGCGAGCCTGATGGTCGGTGCTCCCGCGGCGCGCGAGGCCGTGCGTCTCGCCCACTCGCTGCCGAGCCTGCGGGTGGGATTGCACGTCGTCTTGGCGGACGGTTTGGCTACGCTCGCGCCGGAGCTGATTCCAGGACTCGCGGACGCGACGGGCTACATGGATGGCCGCATGGCCTGGAACGGCGTGCGCTTCTTCGCACTGCCCGCGGTACGCCGGCAATTGGAGGCGGAGATCCGTGCGCAATTCACGGCATTCGTTCGCACCGGACTGCCGTTGGACCACGTCAATGCCCACAAGCATTTCCACCTGCATCCAACGCTGCTCGCCATGCTGCTGCGCATAGGCCGAGATTACGGCTTAGACGCCGTGCGTGTTCCGGACGAGCCGCTGTGGTTTGCCGTGCAAGGCAGCGGCGCGCTGGGCGGAGTCGGCAACCTGTTGCTCAAACCTTGGATTGCCGTGATGAGGCAGCGGCTGCGTGCTGCGGGAATCTTCTGCAACGACAGCTTGTTCGGTGTCGGGGCAAGCGGCGCGATGAACGCGGCGAAACTCATGAATATCGTGGCGCGGCTCCCCGACGGGGTGACCGAAATCTACCTGCATCCGGCCGGCGAGACGGACGCGGCGATCGCCCCCTCCATGAGTCGCTATCGCCACACCGACGAGCGCGACGCGCTCCTCGATCCGCAGGTGCGCGAGGCCATCGCCGCGATGCAGGTCGGGCAGGGCGGCTACGGCGATGCGATGCGCGCTCGATGACGGACAAGCGCCGCCATCGCTCTGACGACGACGAGGGCGAGAACTCCGTAGACACAGTAAACTTGAAAGGTCTCGACGGGCGCCATTTTGGCGCTCCCCTCGGTCGTGCGGCCGCCGCCGTGCCAAAGGAAAATCGCCAAGGCCAGGATTTCCTTGATTCCCATCAGACCGTACAAGATGGCATACACCAGCCGGGTGGACCCGCGGATGTAGCGCGCGAGATCGACGGAAAAAACGTGTTGCGAAGGCCGCAGGCCGTTGCACAGCGGCAGACACACCGCGGTGCATAAGAGCACGCCGAACAGAGCGTGCAGATTGAGCCACGAGGTATCGGCGAGCATAGCGAAAGAATCGTGTAATTGCCCCCCCACGCCGACGATGCCGACCAGTGCCACCAGGGCGACTCGCGGGCTCATGCGGACGGCGGAAACCATAGGAGTGGTGGCTAACATGACAGCTTCTCGCGGCAGCAACCGAGTTTGCGACTCCTTAAACTTTGCGTTACAAAGTAACAGGAACGAGCCGGAATGCAAGGGTCCGCTTGACATGCGCATACTTTGCAATACAAAGTACGGCCGCCTCAAGTCTTGGGGCAAAAAAATTAAAAAAGGGGCTGCGGCCATGAGAATGACGGGCATCATCTGCGCTTTCACTTGGATGGCGAGCGCCTCTGCGGCCGTGGCCGATACGTTGACCGTACAGGGTGCTCTCGAGGATACGAAACTCTACTTCACCGCGCCGCTGCGTTGGGATACGGAGGATTGGCTCTATTTCGGCGGGACGCTGGCGGTGATCGGCGCTTCGCACGAGTTCGATCAGCGCATCCGGACGCACTTCGCCACCGGGTCGAATGCGGTACTGGACGGTAAGGATAAAAATAGCGTTCGCGATGCGCTTCCCGCCGTGGCGTTGATCGCCGGCACCGGGCTTTATGCCGGATTCATTCGCGATCCGGACGGCTATGAAGAGACCTGGCGGCTGCTCGAGGCAGGAGTATTCAGCACGGTGACCGGGGAAGTGCTGACCTATGCCGCGGGTCGCGAGCGGCCGGACGCGACAGTTTCGCCCAACCAGTGGCGCCAAGGCGGCGATTCATTCCCCTCGGTGCATGCCAGCGCCGCGTTCGCCATCGGCACCGTATTCGCCGAATCGGGAAACGACGAGTACCGGTGGGTACGGCGCCTCGTAGGTTACGGCGTCGCCGGTGCAACCGCTTACATCCGGGTTCGCGACAATGTCCATTGGCTTTCCGACACCGTTGCCGGCGCTGCGTTGGGCATCGCCACCGCACGCTTCGTACTGAATCGGCAGGAGGCCGATAATCATTCGGCGGTTCAATTTCAGCCTGCAAAAGACGGCTGGCAACTGTCATACTCCGTACGAACGCGATGAGATTTCAACGCATACCGGGGTGCTGCCTTCATGAACGACATTCAGCAGGCATTGTCGGAAATTCACTCGATACGGCATCAAGTCGCCCGCGGCACGCAGTTTCGAGGGTATGGTCCGGCCTCGATAGCCTTCAGCGGCACGCTGGCTCTCTTGGTCGCCTGGGGACAGGTGCGTTGGGGCGCAGGAACCGGCCACGACGTTGCGGTCAATTTATTCGTGTGGGGTACGGTAGCCGCCGTGTCCGTCGTCCTCTCGAGCATGGAAACTTTCTGGAAAGCCCGCCGGCTGCACGTCGATTTCGCGCAGGAAATGCTGCACTCCGCCGCGGAGCAATTCCTGCCCGCACTCGCGGTGGGCGTCTTGCTCACGGTCGTTCTGATGCGCGTGGCGCCAGGGGATTCTTGGTTACTGCCGGGGCTGTGGGAACTGATTTTCAGCCTGGGTATCTTCGCTTCGTGCCGCTTCCTGCCGCGGCAGATGTTTGCCGTCGGCCTATGGTATCTCGCCGCCGGTTTGTGCAGCATGATCGTCGGCAGCGAGACCAAGACATTTCTGCCGTGGACCATGGGAATTCCGTTCGGGATCGGCCAATTGTTGGTGGCGGTGGTATTGCAGCTTTTTGTCGAGAAGAACTTTGAACAAACGTGATCTTCGGAAATCGGCCGGTTCGCGCTATGGTTACGACGGTCTCGATCGGATCATTCACGAGCGGGCCCGGCTGAGCGTACTGACGGCGCTCGTCACACATTCGAAAGGGCTCAGTTTCGGCGAATTGAAGCAATTTTGCGGCTTGACGGACGGCAATCTGAACCGGCATCTTCAGGTGTTGGAGGAGGCGAAGTTGGTCGGCGTCGTCAAGAACGTCGATCATAATCGCCCCCACACCTCCTGCCGTATCACCGCGCTCGGACGCAAGCGATACATCGAGTATCTCGCCGTCCTCGAGCAGGTGTTGCTCGATACGGCAGGCGTGAAGGACGGCGAGTCGAATCGAAAGGGGTCTGGCGACCCGGTCATCGCTTGAAAGCGCGGACGACGAGCACTGTCATCACCCAGCAGCGAGGATTGGCCATGAGAACTCTGCAGATGCGAGCGATTGTCCTGACCGGCCTCGTCGGTATCTGTGCGGGTTCGGCTGTCGCTCTGAGCCTGGCGGATTTGAGTAATCAGGATGCCGCGCGGGGCATCAAGGGCGCGCTCGACGAAGGAGCCGCGTCGGCGATCGGAAAGCTCGGCGTGCCGGGCGGCTTTATGAACAATCCGAAGGTCAAGATTCAGCTACCGCCGGCACTCGCCGAAGTCGCCAAGGGCATGCGCATGATGGGTCGCGGCAAGGATGCCGATGAATTGGTCGACAAGATGAACGAGGCGGCGGAACAGGCGGTCCCCGAAGCGAAAGGTTTGATGATAAGCGCGGTCAAGACCATGTCGGTCGATGACGCCAAGAAAATATTGACCGGCGGCGACGAATCGGTGACCCAGTTTTTTCGTGCGAAAACCGCTGTGCCGTTGGGAACGAAATTCCTGCCCATCGTCAAGCAAACGACCGACCGAGTCGGCCTCGCTCAGAAATACGACCAGTTGGCCGGTCAAGGCGCCAAGTTGGGATTGGTCAAGGGTGACGCCGTGAACATCGAACAATACGTGACCAACAAGACATTGGACGGTTTGTATCTCATGATCGGCGAGGAAGAACGTACCATCCGGCAGAATCCCGCCGCCGCTGGCAGCGCCATCGTTTCCAAGGTGTTCAGCGCCCTGCACTGAGAGGAACGTGCCGGCATCAAATTCGCGGCGCGGTGCGTAATCGGGCATCATTCTGGTTCCGTCGGCATTTTCTTTTTGACTATCAAAGGTAAATTTTCATGAAATCATCTGCGACCTACGAGCAACTGACGGAGTCGGCAAAGGAATTGTTGACCCAGTTGGCTCATATCAATACCCCTGAGGTCGTCACCTTGAAGGATCGGGTGGCCAACGCGATCGACAGTGCACAGAGCACGTTGAAGGATACCCGCGATCAGGCGCTCGACCAGGCTCGAGCCCTTGCCGCGTCGGTCGACGACTACGTGCGCGAGTCGCCCTGGATCGCGATCATCGGGATTGCCACGGCGGCCAGCGCCGCAGGGTTCGTTGCGGGCGTGCTTTACAATAAGCGCAGCGACTAACCCTGCTCGAGCGGCATGACGATCTGGCGGGATCGTCGTGCCGCTGACATCATTTTAAGAAGAGGTCCTACACGACTACAGCGTTCTTTGCCGCACTGTACGGAGGAAGTACATAAAAACCCGAGGATGAGGATTTCATGAGGGATCGGGTGGTGCAGTCCCCAAGGGTCACCGAACTTTCGAGCACCGTTGCGCATTTGTTCGATGTGATGGAACAGGAGCGTTGCACGCTGACGCGGGTGCTGCACGACGACCTGGGAGGTTTGCTCGTTTCGTCCATCATGGACTTAGGGTGGATCGAGCAACATGTAGCTTCGACTCCGGAACTGCGGGAACGACTCAAGAGAGTACGTACCGCGCTCGCCGCCGCCGTCGATTTAAAACGATCCATCATCGAAGACTTGCGACCGTCGCTGCTCGACAACTTCGGCTTGTTCGCCGCCTCGCGTTGGCACGTCAAGCAAAGCTGCAAACGGGCCGGACTTCAGTGCACTGAACGTTTTCCCGTCGACGAACTCGCCTTGCGTCCTGCAGCGCTCGCCGGCTTGTTTCGTATCATGCAGGAAACGCTCGCCGTCATACTCTCCGAGACATCGCTCAAATCCATCGATGTGACCGTATCCATCGATGCGGATACATTAGTGCTGACGACGGCGCACGCGCACGAGGTCGAGGAAACCACCGACGTGTACGAAAGCCGACCGACACAGATGCACGCCATCGCGGAACGAGTCAATGGGCTGAACGGTTGCTTGACCATTGCACGCGCCACCGCGGCGACCACGATCGATGTTTCTTTTCCGGTTTCCGCGTTGCTGGCCGGCTAATTTTTTACCATCGAGGGAGACACGCCATGAATCGATTGCTATCCGGTCCGGTCAGGTCTATCGCCGTGTTGGCCGCCTTGTCGCTGAGTTACATCGTGCATGCCGCGGAGCCGGTGGCCGATGAAAAAATTGCCGTCGCGAAGGCTGCATTGCAGCAAGCAGAACTGTCCGCGGCACCGCAGTTGGCGCCCGTGGATCTTGCTACGGCACGCGATAAGCTGGCGCGTGCGGAAAAGGCCAAAGCCAATGTCGATTTAAAAGCGGCCGCCGCCTGGGCCGAGCAGGCAAACATCGACGCGCAAGTCGCCGAAGCCAACGCGCGCGCGCAACAGGCGCATGCCGCCGCGGCGGATTTCGACGCGAATATGCAGGCGTTGCGCGCCGAAGCTCTGCATAATTCCCAGCTCAGCCACTAAGGACATCGTATGAAAAGGAAATTGGTCGCAGGCGTAGCCCTGGCGGCGATCGTGGTCGGTTGTGCCTCGACGCCCGTGCCGAATGCCACCCTCGATAGCGCACGTACGCTGGTGCAGAGCGCGGAGGCCGATCCGAACGTATCCAAGTACGCGGCCATCGATCTAGATACCGCCAAGAAGCAGCTCGCCGTGGCGGAAGCCGCCGTGTTGCGGCACGACGATGCCAACGTCACGCAGCCTGCCTACTTGGCCGGACAGACGGCGCGGCTTGCCCAATACAGGGCTGCCGCGGGAGCGGATGATGCGAGAGTTGCGGCCGGCAAGACGGAACGGGATCAAATTCAGCTGGCCGCCCGTGACCGCGACGCCGCCGCCGCCAGCAGTGCGAACGCGGCTGCGGCCGCCAAAGCGGCGGCGTTGAAGGCTGAGCTCGATGCTTTGAAGGCGAAGCAAACCAACTAACCGGTCGAATACGTTCACAACGTGGGGTGGACGTTGAATGAACGCACAGAGGCCGAGAAAAGGGCCGCCATTCTCACCTCGCTATTCGAGGCACGGCACCGCTTGCGCCCGCCCGGCCGAAGTGGCGATTCGTTCGGCCAGATAGCGCGCATCGCGAGCGACGCCTGAAAACCGCCCCGAGCCCCACGTGTGCAGCCAAGGCAGCCCGAGAAAATACAAGCCCGGCTGCGCCGTGACGCCGCGGACGTGTCCGGGCTGGCCGCGGCCGTCGAAAACCGCGGCTTCCAGCCAACGGAAGTTGGGTTTGAAGCCGATACACCAAACGATCGTCGAAATTCCGGCCGTACGCAGATTCAGGTAAGTTCTTTCTTCAGCGGGTCGCCAACAGGGCGTGTATGGCGCGGCCTCGGGTGCGACGATGCCTTGTTGCTCGATGAATGTATCGATGCTGGCATTGATGCCGTTGTAGACGGCATCGGCATTGTTCAAGTTGTCTCGAAGGTTATCCTTGAACTGCACCGAGTCCCCGTCCGCACCGTTCAGGACGCCGAACAACTCCATTCCTTCGCTCGCGAAGCGCCGCAGATCGATGTCGCGGCCGCCGTCGCGACCCGTCACATAGTGATTGGTGTTGTCGCGCACCCCTTCGCGCAGCGGATGAGCCGTCACCGGCATGTCGTAATAGTTCATGGCGGCAAGCCAATCGACGACGTCTCTACCGCGGTAAAAACGCGCACAACGCGGCGCATTACCCACGGCGAGAAACACGGCGCGTCCGGCGAGATGTAAATCTTCGGCAATCTGTGCGCCCGACTGACCCGATCCGACCACCAACACGCCGCCCTTCGGCAGCGCTTCCGCATTGCGATATTGCTCGGAATGCATCTGCAGAATATCCCGCGCCAATCGCTCGGCCAGGCGCGGGATGATCGGCTCGTGGTACCCGCCGCAGGCGACCACGACTTGATCGGCGGTGCATTCGCCGTCCGACGTCGATAACCGGTAACGGCCGTCCGGCTCGACGCGCAAACGCTCTACCGCGACGCCTTCGCGTAGCGGTGCACCGACCGCTTGCTTGAAGCCGGCGAGGTAGTCGTTGATTTCGTCCTTTTTCATGAAGCCGTGGGGATCGTTTCCGCGGTACGCATAACCTGGCAGCTGGCATTGCCAATTCGGCGTCACCAGGCAAAATTGATCCCAGCGCTGATCGCGCCAGGCATGCAATGCCGTGTGTTTTTCGAATACCACGTGATCGACGGCGCTGTGCTGCAAGTAATGGCTCATCGAGAGCCCCGCCTGACCTCCGCCGACGACCACCACCGGATGATGCATTTGAGCCATGAGTCGATGTCCTAGGAGCCGTCGAGGAAGGACAGCATGACGATTCGAGGGTCTTCATCGGCGGTGAACCGTTGGGCTTGCTGTTCGATCGCCCGCAGCTGCGCCAACGCACGAGAACACGGGAAACCGTACTTGGCCTGAACGCGGTCGGAGGCGATCGCCGTCGCTGCGCGGATGCGCTGCAGAAAGTCGGGCAACCGATAGTCCGCGCCGGCGGCGAAGAAGTCGCGGATCACCAGCGAGGGGGAATAGCATTCGCTCTCGGTCAGATCGGGCCAACGCAGGCGGTAGTGCATGGCAGGCATGCGCAATCAGTGCAATGAAGGCGCCGACGCGCGCAGAAATTCGCGGTACAGCGCAAGATGACGCATGGCGCTTGCAGTCCAGCTGAAGCGAGCGCAAACGGCGGGCGGCGCGAACCGGGCGGTGGCGACGGCGGCGATCAAGGCCCCGGCGATGGAGTCGGCGTCGAGCGGGTCGGCCCAGTGCACGTCGTCGCCGGCAAGGTATTCGGTGAAGGGTGCGGTCGCGGAGACCACCGTCGGCGTGCCGCAGGCCAGCGCTTCCAACACCACCAAGCCGAACCCCTCCCGCAACGAGGGGAATGCCATCGCCTGGGCCAGGCGCAGCACCGCCGGCAGGTCCTGATCGGCCAGTACCCCGGTGCGCACGACATCCTTCCCGGGGCCCACCGCCAGACCGCTCGCCTCGAGCAGCGCGTCGAACTGACGCCGATAGTGCGAATGATCCAGCAGACTTGCGCCACCGACGAGCGCCAGCTGAGCGCGCGGTAACGTCCGCTTGATTCGTATGAACGCCTGCAGCAGGCGCAGCGTGTTTTTACGCTCCTCGACGCCGCCTATGCAGACTATCAGCGGCGCTGTGGAGATCAACCCCAGGCGTTGCGCCACCTCGGCGTCGCCGGCCTGGCCGTCAGGCCGGAAACGCGCAAGATTCACGCCGTTGTTCACGAGCGACGCGTGCAGGCCGTAGTCCCGCTCGAGGAGCGTTTGCCCCTGAGTGCTGACGCAATAAAGCTGTCGCGCCCCGCGCAGCGCGCGCTCTTCCCACAGGTTGATCTGTGTCTCGCGATGTCGATCCACGTGGTGCACGGTGCGGATGAAGCCGGCAATGAGGCCACGCTCGCGCAACGTGGTCAACGCATTGGCGCCGATGCCATCCTGCGCGTGCAGAATGTCGAAATCCTCGTGGGTTGCGCGTGTCCCACGGCGCTGGGTCAAGTGACCGATATAGGCATCGATACGCCGCCTTATGAGCTGGGTGACGTCCGCATCGGTAGGCGACGGAGGACACGGAAACAGGTCGAGGGCGCAGCGTGTCTCGCGAAACAGACGCTGCTGTGCGGCCGCGGGCGCCATGATGGTGACCGCATGGCCTGCCGCATGCAGCGCATCGGCCAATTCGAGTGTGTGAACGACCCCACCCCGCGGATTGACCGAGTGAGTGAGCAGCGCGACGCGCAGCATTTGGTCAGACATGCGTGGGCTCGTCGGCCGCCGCGTGCGAAGGCTCGGTGCCCATGAACCGCTCGCGCCCCAAATCCCACAGAAGCGCCGTGCCGCCATGGTGCTCCACGTACACCTCGCGCACCGCCGTAACCTCACCGACGGTGGCGACCGTCAGATCGCGCTCGCGAAACGCGGCCATGACGCCGGCGACCTGCGCCGGCCGCACGCTCATGACGAAGCCGTAGCTCGGAAAGGCCGTGAGCCAGCGCAATAGCGCCTGCTCGGAATCGGTGCCGGGCGGTCGCGGTATGGCGTCCACGCGGAGGGTGGCACCCACGTCGGAGCATTCCAACATCATCAAGAAGGTCCCGACGGCGCCGGCCATACTGATGTCCTTGGCGGCGTCGCACAGGCCGCTCTCGGCCAGCCGGGGTAGCAGCTCCAAATCCGCGCGCAATCGTTCTGCGGCAGCGCCGGTCGACGCGTTCCAATAGGGATAAGGATCTTCATAGGCGCCGCGCAGATCGACCGCCATCACGAGCCGATCGCCGGGCCGCGCGGCGAAGCTGCTCAGTAAAGTCTGCGCACGCCCTAGGATCGCCACCGCCAACTGGCCGCGCTCGGCGCGATTGTTGCTGTGTCCTCCAACGATCGGCACCGCGTAGCGCCGGGCGGCGGCCGTCATTCCCGCAAGCAGCTGGTCGGCGGGATCCATGCCGCGACTCCACAGAGCGTCCACGATGGCGATGGGCCGGCCGCCCATGGCATAGATATCGCTGACGTTGACCATCACCCCGCAATAGCCGGCAAACCATGGCGTGCGTTCGACGAACTCTTCGACGAACCCTTCGATGGCAAACAGCAGGAAGCCGTCCCGATCCGGGATCGCGGCACAGTCATCGCCGAGCGGTACTGCGCCGCCGTGCGGGACCGCGGCGTCACCAACCAGGGTGCGCAGGACGGCGCGTAAGTCGTGCTTGTGTTGAAAGCCACGACTGGCGCGTAACGCGGCGGTGAGTGCGGCGGCATTCATGCAGCATCCAATCGCGGCGTGTGAACACGCGCAACGAACCCGGTGTAGGGCGTGGCGCACGGCGGGTAGTGGGCGAGGTCGGCCTGCATGACCTGATGCAGGCGGCCATGCAGCGACTCGGCCCGCAGCGAGTGCCAATGCAGCCGCTCGAACAACGCCACGTTCTGGGTTTGCACGTGCGCGAGAAACGTTTCGCAGCCGCGCATGTGAGCGCTCGATACGGCCAGGCGTATCAAGGTCGCACCAATCCTGCCCACGGAGCGAAACGTCGACGTCACGGCGAGTCGCGACCCCCACCACAGTCCGGGCGCCTGTTCGTGAATGCGCACCGTACCGACCACTTCATCGTGACAGCCGCCGACGCAGGAAACCGCGACCAGCAAATGGGCCCGGTCATCGATGGCATCGCGGTCGTCGCCCTCGAAAAGGCCTTGTTCCAGGCAGAATACCTCACGGCGCAGGGCATGAGCCTGGTGCCGTTCCCAAGCGGATTCCGCCCATTTGATTCGGAATTCGCAGGGCGAGAAACTCGTCGGCAGCTCGTGGAAGGCATTTTGCACGCGGCTTCTCCGTTACGACTCGTAAACCGACAACGAGGAGCACGCGCCGCACCGGCCGCAGCCCGCTTTGACGTCGCGCGAGCGCAGCTGGGCGCGCCGCAGTATCGACCCCAGAGGTGTCAGTACCTCGCGCATGAATTCCGGCGAGGGGGCCGGATGAGATTCGAGCGGCGTTCCGCTGATGGGTACGAACGGGACGACGAAGGGGTAGACACCGAGCGCCACCAGCCTGTCGCAGGCGGCAAGTATCGCCGCGGGCGTATCGCCCAGCCCCGCCAATAGATAGGTGCTCACCTGGCCACGGCCGAAGACCCGCACCGCCGCGGCGAAGGCGTCCCAATAGCGGGTCAGCGGGACGCTTGCCTTACCGGGCATGATGCGCGCGCGAATCTCCGGCGTCACCGCTTCCAAATGCATGCCGAGCGAGTCGATTCCCGCCGCCTTCATCCGATCGAACCAGCGATCCTCATCCGGCGGTTCGCACTGACCTTGGATCGGCAGATCGACCGCTGCCTTGACGGCGAACGCGCTGTCGCACAGCACGCGTGCTCCGCGGTCGGTGAGATTGGGTGTGCCCGTCGTCATGACCATGTGCTTGACGGCGTCGAGCAAGACCGCGGCACGCGCCACTTCCGCCAGTTGTTCCGGCGTCTTGTGCGCGATGGTGCGAGCGGCGGCGAGCGATTGACCGATGGCGCAGAACCGACAGGATTTATGCCGGTTCTCGTAGCGTATGCAGGTTTGCAGCACCGTGGTCGCGAGCACGTCGGCACCGTGCAACGTGGCGATCTGTTGATAGGGGATGCCATCGAAGGTCTGCATGGCGTAGAAGCGCGGCTGACCGGGAAACCGGACGGACGCTACCGTCACGCCGTCGCGCCGCAGGGCGCTGTTGCCGGCCCCGTCCGGCGCGTCGGCTAGGAAAGGCGAGTGCCACGCCGTCGAGGTATGCACGGGTACCATGATGGTATGCCCGTCCACGATCACGGCTTTGTGATCGGACGGACCGGCACCGCCACGCCGACTGGCCGCGCCCGCGTTCGGATCAACCAGTCGCAAGCCGTGGGATTGTAGCTCCGTCATCAATTGGCGGCTGGCTGCCGTCGGCGCTGGTTTCTCGGTCATGGGCGGAATCTCCCGACGTGATGGGGCCTGTCGATAGAGGCACGGTGGTGGTCGACGGTCGAGCATTGATGGCCAGACTCAGCAGTTCCGGGCGCGCATAATGGCCCACCGAATCCATCATGCGTTTGCGTTTGGTGATGAGCGCCAGGTCGAGGTCGGCGATCACCATTCCCTCGCCCTCGTTCAAGGGCGCCGCGAGATACGCACCCTCGGGCGACACGATCGCGGTATGGCAGCCGCCGCGCAAGGCTTTCTGCATTCCGGCATCCGCGGTGATGGCGGCGACCTGGTCCTCGCGCAGCCATCCCGTCGCATTGACGACGAAACAGCCGGCTTCCAGCGCATGGTGTCGAATGGTCACCGCCATCTGATCGGCAAAGATCTGACCCACCATGGAGCCGGGAAACTGTGCGCAATGAATTTCTTCGTGCTGCGCCATCAGCGCGTATCGCGCCAGCGGATTGTAATGCTCCCAACAGGCCAAGGCACCGAGCCGACCTACGCGGGTGTTCACCACGCTCAAGCCGCTCGCATCGCCCTGACCCCAAATCATGCGTTCGTGATACGTGGGCGTTATTTTCCGCCGCTTCAGCACCAGCCGGCCATCGGCGTCGAATACCAGCTGGGTGTTGTAGAGACTGCCGTGGTCGCGTTCATTGACCCCGAGCACGATGACCATGGCGTTGGCTCGGGCCCGCTCGGCCACGCGCTCCACCAACGGCCCCGGTACGGCCACGGCGCGCTCGTAGAGGGTCAGATGGTCGGGGCCTTGTAGCGCCGGTGGCTTCACGAAAGAGAAATACGGATAATAAGGCAGCAAGGTTTCCGGGAATACGACCAGCCGGACGCCTTGTTTGGCGGCCGCATCGATCCGCTCGCAAACCAACTCGAGCGTGCCCTCGGCACTCTCGAGGTCCGGCGCCATCTGCACCGCCGCAGCTCGAATGATTCTAGACGCGTTCGAGCGCTGCACGTCGCGTCACAGCGTCCAGGTAGACAGGACGAACGAATTGCTTTTTCGGTGCAGTAACAAAATATCGAGCACATCCAGCGGACTGATGGGCCGGATGCCGTCGATCAGGGAGCCTTCGCCGTGACCGTACAGCGCCTGCAAGGCGAACCGGCACGCAAACACCTTGCCGCCTTCCGACATGAATTTTTCGAGCTGCTTGTTCATGTTTTGATGACCCGGAAACGCTTCGTCGCCCAGCGTCGGGAAACCGCGTTTCACGCCAAGGGTAACCCCCGGCCCATACAACAAAATCGACGTCTCGAAGCCCTTGCGCAACAAACGCGTTGCCTGCAAGAGATTGACGAAGCCGATGGAGCCCTCGAACGCCACCGTATGAAAAGTCACCAACGCTTTTTCGCCGGGTTCGGCTTTGACGTCCTCGAATACCTTTTCTTCGTAATCGACTAAGAAGTCGCCTTTCTTGTGGGGTGCGATCTGAACCGTGGGCATGCGAATCTCCGTGTGTGAAAGCTCTCCCGATTCAAGCAACGGCGATGCCAAATATTGCTTTCCAGCATGTGATAAATGCGATCAACACGAGACATTGTTGAAATCAAAAATGATTTTCGTGCTAAGAATCTCCAAACGGCGCGGGCGGCCACGCGGCAGGCGAAATCAGCGATGGCAAGTTGCACTGTGATGATGCGCGGCGGTTGATGCTTGCGTCACGATGAGGCGGCCTTACCGGCCAAATGCAACAGTGTCCATACAGTTGGGAGAAGTCTCATGTCGAATGAAATGAGCCGCTGGGCCGTCGCGATCAGGAACTGTGACAAACCGGCCTACCTGGCGGTGGCGCAGTTGATCTCGGACGACGTTCAATCCGGCAAGCTCTCGGCGCATCAGCGGCTACCCACGCTGCGCAAATTGGCCAGCGCATTGAAACTCAATTTTACGACCGTCGCACGCGGTTACGCGGAGGCGCAACGACGTGGTCTGATCGATAGCCGCGCCGGTAGCGGGACCTTCGTGCGTGAGATCATTCGCTCGGGGCCGGTGCGCCGCAGTACGCCGACCAGTCCGATCGACATGACCATGAACATGCCACCCGAACCGCACGATCACGAGGTGTTGCAGCGGATGCGTGCTGGGATCGTCGCGCTGTCGAACGATGCCGATCCGTATGGGTTGTTGCGCTACCACGAGTTCGGCGGATCCGCCGATGAGCGCGAGGCCGGGGTGCGCTGGCTGTCGAGACACTTGCCGGGTCTGACCAGCGAGAGAGTGTTGCTGTGCCCCGGCATTCAGCCGGCGTTGCTGGGATTATGCGCGGTGCTGGCACCGCGCATCGGCGACGGCATCGCCTGCGAAGCCGTGACGTATCCGGGTATCAAAGGCATTGCGGCACAGCTCGGCATCCGCTTGATCGGCTTACCGTGGGATGACGAGGGCATCGACCCGCAGGCGTTCGGGGCGCTCTGTGCCAGCGATTTGCCGAAGGCTTTGTATTTGAATCCGACGCTGAACAATCCCACCACGGCCGTGATGTCGCAGGGCCGCCGCGAAGCCGTGGTCGATATCGCGCGGCGTTACAGCGTGCCCATCATCGAAGACGATCCGTACGGCGATCTGCCGACTGCGCGGCCGACCGCGGTGGCGGCATTGGCTCCCGAATTGACCTTTTTCGTCTCCGGTTTTGCGAAATGTCTCGGCGCCGGCTTACGTATCGCGTATGTCGCCACGCCGAACGCCCGCTACACGGCCCGCTTGGCGGCGACCATGCGCACGACCAGCGTCATGGCGGCGCCGATGATGGCACGCCTGGCGACGCGTTGGATCAACGACGGTACCGTGCACAGCGTCACGCTGGCCATTCGCGAAGAGTCGCGATTCCGGCAAACGTTGGCGCGCGACATGTTGACGAAAGCGATCTACACGACGAAGCCGGAAGCCTTTCATTTGTGGTTGTCGGTACCCGAACAATGGAGTCGAAACGAGTTTGCCACCCATTTGCGAGCCCACGGCGTGCCCGTGGTGGTGGCCGATTCGTTTACCGTCACGGGTCCACCGCCGGAAGCCGTCCGAGTCTGTCTGGGTGGGCCCGTCGAGCGCGAAGAGTGCCGGCACTTCTTGGGAATGATAGAAGACGCGATCGAACAGGTGCCGGCGCTGGCGCTGCGGGGCATGTAAGCACACCGCTCGTCGTCAAGGATTGACCGTCCTATCGACCACCCGATAGCCGTGAAATTCGGCGAATAATATTTCCGCTCTGTGGCCTAGAGCCATGATTTGATCGTACTCTTCGATCACGCGTTGGGCTCTGCCGGCATTCGGATTACGTGGATGCACGGCACGCCGCACTTCGCTGGGGTTGACGGTGCGATACTGCATCGGCTTATTTCTCACGGGGCTCCCTCGCTCAAAAAAGGGGGCCGGTGTAACCCGGCCCAATGACATGACTACTTGCGGGTTCGACTCTAGGGGACAGCGGGTATCCACGAGAAGCCCCGGCAACGTCGATTCGATGAGCAGATGCGGATATTGCGATGGGCCACGCGGCTGGATTCGAGTTATGTCCACTGCGGGGGCCTTCGCTTGTCGGGGTTGCGGTGTTAGCCTGACCACCGGCGCGAACATCGACAGTTCATGGGACGCTAATGGGAATACAGCCGGGAGCCCGTCGTATGCTTCTATCCATCGGCGTCATCGCGGTGGGTGCCGCCTTGGGCGCCTTGCTGCGGTGGTATCTGGCGAATCGGTTGAATGCCGTGTTCCCGCAACTGCCGCCCGGAACGCTCGCGGCCAATGTGTTGGGGGGCTACCTCATCGGCATAGCCATCGCCGTATTCGTCGCGTTCCCAGGATTGTCGCCGGCATGGCGACTGCTCACCGTCACCGGGTTTTTAGGCGGCCTGACGACCTTTTCGACTTTCTCGGCGGAAGTCGTCACGGCCATGCTGGAAGGCCGCAGCGCATGGGCGCTGGCGACCGTTTTCGCTCACGTCATCGGCAGCGTCGCGATGACGCTGTGCGGTGTCGCCACGGTCCGTATGCTGCGGCACCTGATGACCTAGCCGATCATCGACCGGCATACGAAGCGAAGTTTTTCGATGACCGGACCCGACAGCACGAACGGATAGGCGTCCGCCAAGCCGAGACCGCGCGTGAGATTATTCAACACATAGGTGAGCGACAACCAATCGCGTATCAACTGATCGAAATCGCCGATCCGAGCGAGCGACGCCTTGGCGGGAATGGCGAGCGACGGTTCATCGGGTCTGGCCGGCGCGACGGACAGCCCCAAGGCATGCGCAGTCTCCAGGGCATCCACCATGTGCATGACGTGCGCCCAAGACTCCGCCCAATCCTCCCATGGGTGGGCCGTGGCATACGCACTGATGAAATTATTTTCCCAACCGGCCGGTGCGCCTTGCCCATAATGAACTTTCAGCGCTTCCTGATAATCCAGCTCCTCGTTACCGAACAATTGCCGGAACGTTTGCAGATCCCCGCCACCGGCGATCAAGCGATCCCAATAATAATGTCCGATTTCGTGCCTGAAATGGCCCAGGAGAGTCCGGTAGGGCTCATGATGCATCTGGCGCTTGTTTTCGCGATAGACATCATCGGCCTCCGCCGCGTTGATGGTGATCACGCCATTATCGTGGCCGGTCAGGACGCGACTCCGATCGCCATTGGCCGCCACGGAATCGTTCAGAAACTTGAATTCCAGCCCCTGGACCGGGTCGTCCCGCCTATTTGCGAGCGGCAGTTCCAGACTCAGTAGGGCATAAACCAGGCGTCGTTTCGCCGCTTCGAGTTTGGCCCAATTTTCAAGATTTCCGGGGACGTTCAAATTCGGAATATTTTGCGTCAGATCGCAGGCACGACATAGCACGGCAGAGTCGTCGGCATGAATCGCCCAGTTACAAATGCGGTTGTCTGAGTAGTTGGCACAGAGCCGATAGACAGCGCCGGCGGATGCCGCCTGTTCCACCGTCACCATGGTCATCTGGTCAGCGACGAAGGCGAGCGTTCGGCCGCAATTGAGACATTGGGAATTTTCAAAGAAGACCAGCGCCTGACAGGCACTGCAATGGAAAGTTTTCATGGCAAACCGCTAGCCACTCGGGTCCAAAGGAATGCGCGCGGTGAACGTCGTGCCGCCTTCTTTGGTCGACGTCACCGATAGTTTGCCGCCGTGCGCACGCACGATTTGCGAACAGATATGCAGGCCCAAGCCGAGGCCTTCGCGATGGGCGGACGTGTCGCGGCGCCAAAACGGCTCAAAAACCTTGGTGAGATTCTCGGCAGGAATGGGCTCGCCTTGGTTCCAGACTTGGATGACGAACTCGTTATCCTCGGTCGAGGCCGCGATTTTTACCGGACTCTCGCTCGCGCCATGGGTCAGGGCGTTGCCGATCAAATTAGACACCACCTGCTGTATCCGTCCAAGGTCACAGCGAACGGTGCGCGTGACCCGTATGTCGGCGAGAATGTGCCGGTCGGGCTGACCGTCTTGCAGCTCGCGCACCACGGCTTGCAGGGCCGTGCCGACGCCGTCGGTTTCCGCGAGCGTCACGCCGATGCCGCTGCCCAGCCGACCTCTGGCGAAATCAAGCACATCGTCGATCAAGGAGGACATGCGTTTGGAGTTCGCCTTGATGCGCGCTGCCATGTTGACGATCACCGGATCCGCGGATTTGCGACCGATCAATTCGCTGGTGGCGAAGATCGCCTGCAGCGGATTACGCAGATCGTGACCGAGGATGGCGATGAACTGTTCCCGCAACTCGCTCGACGCGCGCTCGTCGCGCAACGCGCTCCGTTCCGTTTCACGGGCCAGCTCATTCATGAGTTGGTCGGCGATGAGTGCCGCGAACCGCTTGAACATGGCAAGGATTTTCGGATTGGCGATTAGGGCCGGTTTAGGGTCGATCGCACACAGATTGCCGAAGTAGCGACCGTCCGACAGGATGATGGGGACGGAGATGCAACTTTCGATATGGTAAATGCGCGGCGTCGGATGGTCTCGGTAATTGCAGTCCGTGCTCGCGCTTTCTATCACGATGGGCGCGCGAGCGTGCTTCGACTCGATACACAACGTCGTCTGTACCGGTAACTGATCGCCCGGCTTGAGCCCGAAGTCAATGTCGTCCTTGACGGCGCAGGCCACCCAAGAATCCTCGGTAACCCGGGCAACGGCGGCGAAACGCATGCCGGTCATGTCGCAGATGACGTCCAACAACGTGGGTACGGGCCCGATCCGGCCGACCGCACGAATATCGCGCGCGATGGCTTCCGATAAACGGTCGCCCGATGCTTCGGCATCGACAACCCGACCGTCGTCCGCGAGCGGAGGCTGTAGCATTTGGTATCCTAAAAAGATGACGCCCAACACCGCGTGCCGGGGCTGGCGAAGACGCGTATTTTATCATCGATCGGCGCACGGCCGCACTCGATGTTATTTGCCTTCGCGTCAGGTCGTGCACCTCGCACGCTGGCGCCCGGGAGCCAGCGTATTTAACTATAAACTTTCACTTATCATAGTTATCTGCGCGCTATTTGGATATTTGAGATTGTCTGGCGCGCAGGTACTCCATTGCTTTGCCGGTTTCCAGTCGCAGCGTCTCTTCCAGCGGCAACAACTCGGCGACCGCACCCTGCCGTGCCGCGGCTTCCAAACGCGTCGCAGCATGGCTAGTGGCGTGCGCCCGCATATTCGCACTCGATCCTTTCAAGGAATGAGCCGCTTGCCCCACGGCGGCGACGTCGCCGCATTGCACCGCGGCTCTGATGTCCCGCAGGACCGCGTCTCCCGAGTCGATGAACATTTGAATGAGTTCGTTCGTAAAGCCACCGTCACCGTCCGTACTGACCATGAGCTGCTCCCAGTCGACGGGCTCGTCGTTCGCAGACACCCGGGTCGCCATGTCCGGCGGCGTCTCGGCGGGCGTTGCGCCGGCCAGGTGACGACGTAGCACGTTCTCGAGCAACGCACGATCGAGTGGTTTGGTCAGATACTCGTCCATCCCTGCGTCCCGGCAGTGCTGTTCGGTCCCCGCCATGGCATCGGCGGTCAATGCGATGATGGGGATGCGCATCCCCACGCGCTCCAGTCGACGAATCTCCCGCGCGGCATGATAGCCATCCATGACCGGCATTTGGCAATCCATCAGGATCACTTGATAGCGTCCGGTCTGCCATGCCGTCACCGCCTCGGACCCGTTCGCAACGACATCCGCCTGATAGCCCAATCGGTCGAGTGCGCCGAGGGCGACCTTTTGATTGACCACATTATCCTCGGCAAGCAGCACTCGCCCCGTGTAAGACACCATCGGCAGCTGGCCCGCGAGGACGATGGGCTGCGTCCGGGCATGCCAGTCGACACCGTTCAAGGACATCACACGCCGCAAGCACTCGCGAAATTCCCCGAACGACACGGGTTTGAGCAGGTAGGCGGCGAAGCCCAGGCTCGCGAAGTCCTTGGCCTCGCGGATGCCATCGGCGGACGTCAGCAAGACCAGGCGGATCGGCTTGAATCGTTCGTCCGCCGCAATCAGCCGACCGAGTTCGAAACCATCGCATTCGGGCATCATGTAGTCGAGCACGGCCACGTCGTAGGGCTTCGGATCGGTCAGATTCAGGTGGAGGGCTGCCAACGCCTTGGCGCCGCTGTCGACGCTGTCGGACGTCATACCGAGCTGTGCCAGCTGCTGCTGTAATACCTTGCGGTTGGTGGCGTTATCGTCGACGATCAAGGCGCGGAGATTTTTCAGCACGACAATATCCGTGCGTTTTTGGTCGTTCTTGACGGTCGATGCGCCCAGTCGAGCCGTGAACCAGAACATCGACCCTACCCCTTCGGTGCTGTCGACGCCGACTTCGCCTTGCATGAGTTCGACCAGTCGGCGAACGATGGACAGACCAAGACCGGTACCGCCAAAATGGCGCGTCGTCGACGCATCGACCTGCGAGAAGGGTTGAAAGAGCAGCTCGGTGCGATCGGCCGGAATGCCGATGCCCGAGTCCGCGACCTCGCAGCGAATGGTGGTGCCGCCTGCATCCGTGTCGACCACCTGGACGTGAATCGACACCTCGCCCCGGTGCGTGAATTTGATGGCATTGCTACCGAGATTGAGTAATACCTGGCGCACGCGACCCGCATCGCCGACGAGAAAGTCGGGAAGGGTCCCATCGATGTTGGTAATGAGCTCGAGCCCTTTCGCGTGGGCCTGAGCGGCCAAGATATGGGCGACATCGTCCACGGTTTTCCGGAGATCGATATCGATGCGTTCGAGTTCGAGCTTACCCGCCTCGATCTTCGAGAAGTCGAGAATGTCGTTGATGATGGCGAGCAGCCCGCCCGCGCTGTCGCGAATGGTTTCCGTATAGTCGCGCTGCCTCGTATCGAGCGCCGTATCGAGCAGCAGCCCCGTCATGCCGATCACACCATTCATGGGGGTGCGAATCTCATGGCTCATGTTGGCCAGAAACTGGGATTTGGCTTGAGCCGCGAATTCCGCCTTGTCCCTGGCGAGTCGCAATTCGGTGTTCGCCAATTGCAGATCCTGAGTGCGCGCGGCGATCTGTTCACCGAGGGCGAGCGCCAGCCGATGCAAACGTCTGACGCGAAATCGATAGCAGGCGTAGACGACGGCCGCGCCGACCAGCAAGCAAACGAGAATGAACCAGCTGCTCTGATAGTAATGCGAGCGCAGCGTAAACCTCAAACTGGCGCCGCTGCGGCTGCCGACGCCGTCGCTATTCGCCGCGACGACGCGGAACGTATACGCTCCGGGCGGCAGCTGGGAATAATACGCGGTACGACGCGTGCCGGCATCGATCCAGTCCTTGTCGAAGCCCACCAACTGGTATTTGAAAGTCGAACGCTGGGCCATCAGGAGATTTGAGGCCGTGTATTGAAATTCCCATTGGCGGCGGCCCGGCGGGATTGCGATGCCGTCCGTGAGCGCGAGCGCGACGCCGTCGATGGACACCCGTTCTAGATGAACGAGCGGCGCTTGAGTGTTGATTCGCAGATGTTCGGGATCCACGCGTACGATATCGTGGATCCCCGGAAACCATAGCGCGCCGTCGGACGTGCGACAGCCGGCCGACGTATTGCCGCCATCGAATTCGGCGGAGCGCAACCCATCGGCCAATGCGTAGACGGCGAATGCCGGCTTGTGTCCGCCGGTTGCGGCGGCATCGAGCGAGTCTCGCGTGGCGGACATCAACCCTTTGTTGGTGCTCAGCCACAGCCGCTGCGAACCGTCTTCGAGAATCTGCATGATGGTCTCACGCAGCGGGCCGCCCAAGGGTGCAAGCGATGTCAATCGATCGTCATGCCAAACCGCGAGACCCGCGGTGGTACCGAGCCAGATCGTTCCGCGCGCATCCTCGTGAATCGAGATCACCCAATCCGCGGGCAGCCCGTCGCGGGTGCTCATGTGCCGCACGCCCGTCGCCTCGATGATGAACAGGCCCTGCGTTTCGGTGCCCACCCACATTCGACCGGACCGATCTTCATACAGTAGATGCACCGCGGAGCGTGGCGCGCCCGGCAGCAGCGCCTGCAGCGAGGAGACTTGGCCGCCGTCGATCATGTCCAGACCGTTGTTCGTCCCGATCCAATAGCGGCCGCGCCGATCCTGCAGCAGCGCCGTGACGGTGTCGCCCGATAACCCATCATGGCGATCGAAGACCCGCATTCCGTCGGGACCGAGACGGTAGACGCCGGCACCATCGGTACCGACCCACAGCGCGTGGTCGACGTCCTCCAAAAGCGCCCGTGCCGCCACGTTTTCATGACCGGGCGGACCCGCCAGGTGTTGGAAATGACCGTCGACGTAGCTACTCACGCCACCATCCGCGCCAACCCAGACACCGCCCGCCTGGCGAGGTGTGATGCTCCACGGCGAATCGCCCTGCAGCCCCTCTGCGCGTCCGGCGGAAATAAAGTTGGCGTCGTGCATGCGCAACAGCCCGGCACCATAGCTACCGATCCAAAGGCTGCCTTCGTCATCTTCCAACAAAGCGCGTAGATCGCTGCCGGCAAACTTATCCGTATCGAGCGCATCCAACACGTCGGCATGCCAGCGGACCAGGCCCGCGCCACGGGTCGCTATCCACAGGTTGCCCATGCGATCGCGCAGCAGCGCCCTGACGCCGACTCCAAGTTGCCCCGCCCGGGTCATCGATTCGAAGCCGGCCGATGTGTGCCGATACAGCGCGCCACTGTCCGAACCTATCCAAAGCGAGCCATCGGATTCGGCCAGCAACGCGGTGGCGGAATCATGTTCGACGGTGCTGAACCGTACCGACTCGAAATGTGCATCGATTCCATGCTGCAGGCCGCTTTCCGTGCCCACCCACAAGCTGCCGTCACGATCCTCTGCCAACGCGCGAATGCGGTTATCGGCAAGGCCCCGCGATGCCTCGACCAGCGCCGAATGTTCATCGTGCACGTCGAATAAGCCATTCTCGGTACCCACCCACAACTCACCGTGGCGACCTTCGAGCAGCGCACGGACGTACGCATGCTCGACTGCGGTGTTGACTTGCGGCCGCGCGAAATGCGCGTGCTCGTAAATGACGATTCCGGCGCGTGTGCCGATCCATAGACGTCCCGTGCGATCCACCAACAAGGTGGAAATGTCCTTGTTGGGGATCGCCGGGTCGGTGTCGGTGTCGAACACGGTAAAGCGCACACCATCGAAGCGCGCGAGTCCTTCTTGAGTGCCGATCCATAGGTAGCCGTCCGGCGTTCTGGCGATGGATTGGGCGGAACTTTGCGGCAGACCGTCCGGGATCTGCCAGTTGTCGAGTACGTACTGGGAGGGACGCACCGAAGCGTCCAGGGCTTCGACCGTCCCGGCCAGCACGAGTAAGCAGGCCAAGATGCCGATTCGAGCACAGATCGTCATGCGGGATTCCATTCTCGTAAGAGCGTCGCGGCGCCACATGCGCCCATCCCAAATGCTAAGACGGAAGGTTATGCGGCACTGCAACGTAGTTCTCAAAAAGCGCGGTGCAGGCTGAAAGAACCGATGACGATGGCGTTGGGAGACGTTGTGTACTCTCCGACTACCGCAGTCGTATCGCTGTTGCCGCGCCCATGGCTTTCATTGAGTCTCGACCGATAGTGCGGCAACGAATTCGGGGTGCGGCGCGAGGGCGTGACGGCGGCATCATTCGCCATGCGCGGGGTCGCTTCAGCGTGCTTGACCGCGTCAGGTTGGAACGACGCACGTGCGAATGCCATGGCGCGGTAAAAGAAGAATACGACCGCTTGCTGTCCGACGCTCGAGCGCGCTGATTCGCCGGGGTCCTAATCTATTTCCCGATATTTGTTCGCTCCTTGAGTGAAAATTCCAAAGTACATCCCAAATCCCGCGGCAACGGCTGTTAACATTGCGCATCGTCATGACCATTCCCGCTAACAGCTCGACCGTTACGGTCAATCATCTGCAACTGCTCGTCGAGCAAGACAAGGCGTCGCTCGCTCGCGCGATTCACGATGATCTGGGCGGTCACCTCATTGCCACGGCAATGGATCTGGCGGTGCTCAGGCGGCGCTTTGCGGCCAGTGATCCCATTGCTTTGGAGAAAATCGACCGCGCCACGCGCAGCTTGAATGCGGCTGTCGATATGATGCGCCGTGTGACCGAAGAGTTGCATCCCACGCTGTTGGACAACGTCGGGCTGTTCGCGGCGCTTCGTTGGCAAATCAAGAACATGTGTCAGCGTTCGAAAATCGTCTGTCACGAACATCTTCCGGAGACCGAACCGCGCCTCAGTCCGGCAACCGCGATCACCCTGTTTCGCATCGGGCAAGAAGCCTTGGTGTTTGCGGAAAATCAGGTCAATGTGACAGAGGTCGAGTTTTCCATGGCGATGGAAGCCGACGTGATCGACATGCAGGTCCGCTGCGATGGAGCCACGGCCGGGCCACCACCTGACAGCCGCGGTTCTGTCGCGCTGGAGTTCCTACGCCATCGCGTCGACGCGATGAATGGCGACGTCAGCGTCGCTTATCATCCAGAAGGCGGAATGGATCTCGCGATGCAAATCCGCTTCGATACCGTCAGCATCTCAGAAACGCGCTCGGTACGCATACTAGAAGTAGGGATCGCACCCGATCGTTTCGCGACGTCCGCCAACCTCCCGAAGTAGGCGGCTGTCGTTGCGCGCATTGGGGTCGAAATTATTCGGTGTCCGTCTCGAGTAAATCGATGTATGCACCCTCGATGAGCTGTGGCGGATCGACGAATAGTCGTGCCAATAGTTCATGAGCCTCGCATACGCCAACCTCGGATGGCTCGTGTTCCTCCAACACAACCTCGAGCTCGAGAAAATTCCCTAAGCCATGGACTTCGTCGAGATGAATACGCGTGCGCCCGACCAAAAAAACGGTACGACGCTTTTGTACGCAGCCGACCCGGCCATAGGCTAGAGACAGCAGCTCCCGCATGATCTCGGGCGCCTGAGTGGGCGAGCGCACATAAAATGATTCCTTCGGTGCACTTTGGTTGCTGCGGCGGTAGAAGATGAGTTCGCCGTCTCCCGGCGAAAAGATACGAAGTTTCAGCCGGCCGGCGCCGCACGTAAAGAACGTATCGTCCTGCATGATCTCGATGGGACCTCGGTCGGCAATAGCGGCTACCTTGGACGTGAGTAGGTCCATATCGGTTATTCGAGCCTTTATCTCGATGTTTCGGGGCATGCTCAAATTCTCGGTCATTTTCCAAATAGCGTCGCGTGCTTTTAGCGTCTTGGCCGCATCGATCTAGCATCGTGAGTGTGCATAGTCGGCCTCCCTGCGCACACTCCGAGTCTCGCTACGATTTCCAATGTCGCCGCGCCGCACGTATGGTTCCTACGAGGAGAATCAGGGCGAGTCCGGCGAATAGAAGGGGGCCGCTCCATGGGCCGAGCGCGGGCCAGCGCGGGATGATGAGCCATGCCATCGACAGCCAGGCGAAGATCGCAGCCGCGAAACTACCGTCGTCGACAAATAAACCCCAAACCTCACGGGCGATCGCGCGCAACGATTTCACGGAGGATCACCGTGGCGGCAAACGGCAACCGCACCCAGCGACAGAACCAAGTACGCGACGGCCATCGCGGCGATGGCGAGATCACCGCCAGGCCACGACACGCCCACCCCTTCGCCGACCCAAAACGTTCCGAATGCCGACAAGAGAACTCCCACCACAAATTTTAACGTGTTCTCCGGGATTCTGGCCAATGGGCGATGCAAAGCCAGGCCCAAAGCGATGACCGCCAATAGCGCAGCGACGGCCGCCAGACCGGCCGCCAGCAGCAACTGAGTGCCTCCGGCGCCGATCGCGATGACGATGAAGATGACTTCGGTTCCCTCGAGCATGGTGATGTTGAACGAGGTGGCCACCGCGACCCGGTCCCAGCTGCCGCTCGAATTCGCGCCGGCTTCGAGCATTCGTACATTCTTGAGGTACGCGGCTGTCTCGTCATGGAGCGGGATGACCCCCGCCATCCGAAGCACCGCCTTGCGCAACCAGCGAAGGCCGAACAGCACGATGAGGACGCCAACCACGAGTTGAATCGTGCGCAGTGGCACGCGGGTGAGACTATTTCCCAGAATGGCGACCAGGATCAATAGAACCGCCCCCGCCAGGGCGCTTCCCGCCAGGGCGTTGCGCCAGCCGCGCACACTGCCCACCGCAAGAATTACGGTCAAGGCCTCGACGAACTCGACGAGCGATGCCAGGAATGCCGCGGCACTCGATGCCGCGATGTGGGTTCCGCTCATCCGTTCGCACGCAAAGCGAAATCGAGCGCTGCGCAAACCGCCGCCACCTGTGCAACGTTGCATTGTTCAGGAGTGGTTCGCGGGCTGTCGGGATAGACTTCGGTGGTGGTCTTATAAGTAGCGTGAGTCATGCTCGGACACAGACCGAGGCGCGCGAAGGGGTAGTTGATGACGCCGGGCGCCACCATAGGCGAGCCGATGATGTTTCCTTCGCGATCGGCCGGGGCTATGTGGGTGACTTTCGCCACCGCTGCGATCACCGCCTGCTGGAACTCGGGTTGTGGATGCTCGCTGTCGTCGACCAGATAAAAGCCGTCAGGGATTTCGCCCGCCACATAGGCCACGCCGTCGCGAGCCGCCAGCGCCGGGCGAAACTCGGACTCATCGCTATCGGTGGTTTCATGCAGGTCGATATGCACGAGCACGGCATCGCGCCAAGGTGCTACCAGGCGCATCAATGCCGCCGCTTCGTCCGCCGGACTGTCCTCACGAAATGATCGGTTCGGATCCACCGCATGCACGTTCCAGCGGTTGATGGTCTCGTAGGCAAACGGACTCACGCACGGCGCCACCAGGACGTTCATCCGACCTTCGTAGGTTGCCGCATGCTGGTCTAAAAACCGCAGCGCGCCGTGCACGCCGCTGGTCTCATAGCCGTGCACGCCGCCGGTCACCAATGCGCAGGGAAGGTCCTCGCGCCAGCCGCGGCTCTTGATGGCGAACAACGGGTACTCCTGCGGGGGATAATCGAGAACTCCGTATTGCACGACGTCGTAGCGCGAATCCAATGTCTCGACGACACGCACCACGTCCGCTGCGTAACTGCGCCGGACCCGCTGCCGTGAACGCCAAGCGGCCACTTCTGCTTCGCCCCAAGGTAGGCCGGGCGTGCCGATCGGGTAGGGCGGATGGTATTTCATGAAGTCGCACTGTAGCACCACGGCAGGCATGCATTGCCCGAATGCAGTAGCATCTCAGCTGGTCTATCTTGAACCGTAGGGGTGGCGCACTGGATACCGTACCGATCTCTGTAGGTGACAAGATCCGCGCGATGCGGTCGCCGAGTCTCATTGAACGGCGCTATCGGGAAAACACGACCGGTTCGGCGGTTTTCTTGCAGCGCGCCGCGCGGGCGATGCCTGGTGGAAACACCCGAACCACCAGTTTTCACCCGCCTTATCCCGTGGTCATAGAGCACGGCGATGGCCCGTGGCTCTGGGATGTCGATGGCCATCGCTATTTGGATCTGTTCTGCAACGGGCTCAGCCTCATACATGGCAATAACCATGCGCCGACGCGGGAGGCCATCGAGGCTGCTTTGCCGAAGGGCACCGCCTGGGCGGGTGCTTCGCAGGCGCAGGTGGCTTACGCAGAATTGCTGTGTGCACGCCTGCCGGCGCTGGAATCGGTGCGGTTCACCAATTCGGGATCCGAGGCGGGGATGCTGGCGGTCAAGGCAGCGCGGCACATCACCGGCCGCCGGTACATCGTTAAAGCCTACGGCGCATACCATGGCAGCTATCCGGATTTGGAGGCGGGCCTCTACGGTCAGGGCGACGTCGAGGGACGTGCTTTGGTGGCTTCCTTCAACGATCTGCCGAGCTACGAGCGCGTCATGGCGCAGCACGGCGCGGATGTCGCGGCCATCGTCATCGAGCCGGTACTCATCACGGGCCGAGTGGTTGCGCCGGCTGAGGATTTTCTCATCGGATTGGAAAACTTGGCCAGGCGGTACGGAGCGCTGACCTTGTTGGATGATTGTCTGATGCTTCGGCTGGCCGTCGGCGGCTCGGCGGAGAAATTCTCCTTGCGCCCCGACATGATCGTGCTGGGAAAATTTCTCGGTGGTGGAACCCCTCTCGGTGCCTTCGGCGGCTCGCGGGAAATCATGAAGATTTTCGATCCCACCGAGCCTGGTTGTATCTTTCATGGCGGTTCCTTCAACGGCAATCCGATCGGTTGCAGCGCCGGTCTGGCCACGCTGCGCGAACTGACCGCTGAACGCATTGCGGCCATGGATGGCGCCGGTGCGCGGATTCGTACGGCGTTGACGAATCGCGCGGGCGAGCTCGGACTCGACGTCAGCGTCTCCGGGATCGGATCGGTGGCAGGAATCGCCTTTCCCGGCGACCCATCGCGTCACGAAGATGCCCCTGCTGCGCTTGGCCTGGCACCGCTATTTCACTTGGCCTGCCTGAACGCAGGCGTTCTGCTCGGGCCGGGAGGAATCATCAGTGTGTCCACCGCGCACGACGAAGCCGCCGTATCCGTCGCCATCGAGGGTTTGTCAGAAGCGCTCGGACGGCTGGCGCAGTTACAGGAATCGCTGAGCAAAAGTTGCGAGGTTTAGCCATGCCGGACGCGTTATTCAGCCGCATCAAGGTCAACACGAAGGACACCGGCTTCAGTGCGGCGACGGTGGTGCCGCTGGGCGGGAAGTCGCTGATTTTTGTCTCGGGCGAAGTCGGCCGCGATGGAACGGGGAAGATAGTCGACGGGGGCTTCGAGGCGGAAGCACGCCAATGCTTCGCAAATATCGGGCGAATTCTTCAGGCCAGCAATGCGACGTTCAAGGACGTCGTGCGGATCACCGCATTCGTGAAGAATTTGGCGGATTATCCGGTGTATTCCCGGATCCGTAACGAGGTGTTCGGTACGGATTGGCCGGCCAGCGCGACCGTCGGCGTGGCAGACCTTTTACTGGGGGCGACCTTGGAGGTCGACGCGATCGCGGTGATCAGTAGCTCATGATGGCGATCGATCCCGAAGCGTACCGATTGGTGCGCGGCGGGCGTTGGGCCGACGCTCTGCCGTTGGCCATGCGCGCGGTTGCCGGAGGTAGGGTTTGCCTGACCGGTCACAGTTTCCTGATTTCCATTCTTCTCAAGCTGGGGAGAATCGCGGAGGCCGAGTCGGTAGTCGATGAAGCGCTGGGACTCGCGACCGGTTCAGCCGAAGCGTACGACGGGCTCGCCTACGTGTCGAGTCAACTGGGCCGGCATGCGAGCGCGAACGCGATTTACCGTCGAGCCGTGAGCCTCGCGCCGCGCCGAGCGCGCGGCTGGTATCACCTGGCATGTAGCGAACGCAGTTTCGGCCGGCTGGCCGACGCCGAGGCAGCGTGTGAACGTGCCATCGCTCTCGATGGCAAAGAGTATCCCAGCTTCTTGTTGCGTTCCGAACTTGGCGTGCAAACCGCCGCAGCCAATCACATAACCGATCTCGAAAAGCGGCTGGCCGACCCGCATCTGGACAAGGACGGCCGTATCTTTCTCGGTTACGCGCTCGGCAAGGAATTGGATGATGTGCAGCGTTACGACGAGGCCTTTGCGTGCTTCAGGCGCGCCGCGCAGGCGCGGCGAACGCAGATTCGCTATGACGTTGCGGGGGACGAGCAGCGTTTGCAGCGCATTGCGCAAGTATTTTCGAATGACTGGTTGCACCACACCAAGTCGACCTACCAAGGAGCGGATTCAAGCGTTGCACGGCATTTCTTCATCGTCGGATTGCCGCGCTCGGGGACCACGCTGGTCGAGCGAATAGTGACCGGCCTGGCCGGCGTCAGATCGAACGGCGAAACGGATAATTTTTCGCGGGCACTCACCGCAGCGGTCGCAGCGGCCCCAGCGGATCCAGCAGCCTCCGCCGCGCGCGGCGACATGGTCGAACGGGCCGCCGCGGCCGATCCCGCCGCCGTGGCCGCTCACTACGAACAACTGGCTGGTGCCATCGCCGCCGGCCAGACGCTCGTGGACAAGTTACCGACCAACTATTTGTACTTGGGTGCCATCCGGCGTTCGCTGCCGCATGCCGGCATCCTCTCGGTCCGGCGCAGCCCGCTCGACAGCTGTTTTGCCATGTACCGCACGGTGTTCGGCAACGCCTATCCTTTCAGCTATGACTTCGAAGAGCTGGCCCGTTATTTCGCCGCCTACGAAGCGCTCATGGATCATTGGCGGAATCTTTTCGGCGATGCGATTCACGACGTCGTTTACGAGGATTTAGTGCGCGAGCCCCAGCGCGTCGGCGCCTCCATGGCGCGCTATGGCGGGCTAGATTGGCGAGCGGAGGCCACCGACATCCAGACCAATCGTTCGGTGTCGCTGACCGCGAGTTCGGCGCAGATACGGCGCCCCATCTACGGCAGCTCCTCCGGCCGATGGCGTCATTATCAGGCTCACCTCACTCCGTTGATTTTGGCATTGCGGCGCCGCGGCGTGGCGTTGCCGGCCGACGCGTGCGGGTGAGCACGACCGGGCCTCATGGATTGAAGCGATACTTGACTTCGATGCCGATGGTGCGTGGTTGAGCAATCAAATAGCGCGGCCGCACGGTCGGACTTTGCAACTCGATGACTTCGGATTGTTCATCGCCCAGGTTGGCGCGCACGTCGAACAGGTTCTTGGCGAACAACGAGGTTTCCCAAGGTCCGGTCGTGCCACCTACATGCAGGTCGACCATGCTGTAGGACGCACGCGGCCGACCTCCGTCCTGGACGGAGATGACCGAGTAACTCACGCTTCGGCCGGTAAAGCTGTACTGCGGCCGGATGAACGCCTTACCGAACGTCGTCGGAACGCTGTAATCCGCGAGTAGCGAGGCGGTCACCTTGGGCACGCCGTTGAGCGCTTGTCCAACCACGAAGCCGGTCGCGCCCGCCGGCACCGAGGTGATCTTGGCATCGTCGTATCCCAACGCCAGATTCATATTCAAGCCCCGCACCGGCGCCATGTCGGCTTCGATTTCCGCACCGGTGCTGGTGGCGGCGCCGGCGTTCTCCGTGACGCTGTACGTGCAGGCGAGAAGAACGCTTTGCTGGATGTTGCTCCAATCGATGCGGTAAGCGGCGACGCGTAGGTTCATGCGGCCGTCGAACAACGTGTCCTTGGTACCCACTTCGTAGCTCCACAACGAGTCGCTTTTATACTGGCCCGCGCCGATGCCGCATTGGTCGGGAACGCTGTTGGCGCCGCCGCTGCGAAAGCCCTTCGCGGCGCTCGCATACACCATGGTGTCCGTATTGATCTGATACTTGGCCGTATAACGCGGTGTCACGGAATGTTCGCTGTGGCTGACCGAGGCGTCCTCGAGACCTCCGTTGATCCAGCCATACCAGTAGTTGCGCTTCGAATATTCCAGCGTCGAACCGCGCACGCCGGCCGACAACTCCAACCCCTGGATCGTGTACGTGAGATCGCCGAATTCGGCCACTTCGTTGTTCGACAGGGGCACGTCTTGTATGTAGGGATAATACAAATATAGCGGTTGACCCACGAGCACCGGCTCCGTGATGTCTTGTCCGGTGTGGCTCTTGCCATGATCGTAGTAGAGGCCGGCAATCATCTGCACTGGTGCATCGAAGGCGGATTCGAAGCGGATCTCTTGTGTGACCGATTGCGAATCGAGGTAGCTGGGTGCGGGCGACGCCAAATAAGCCGCCGGCAACAAGCCTGCAGCATAAGTTGGTGCCCAGTAGGTGGCCGACGCCTCGGTGTTGTCTTCCACATCGTGAGTTTCTCGATGGAACCAAGCGCTCGACGCGATGAACGAGCCGAAGCCGGTCTTGTATTTCGCGGTCAGGCTGCTGAAGACCCATTCATCCAGATAGGATTCCTCGATGTTCAGCGGCCTGTCCTGAACCAAATTGTCGGGCGAGTAATCCGCGAGCGGGAAGCCGTTACCGCGGTCCGACTGATAGATCACCAGAGGCGTGAGCGCCAGTCCGGGCAGTGCCGCGGGGGTGTAGGCCAGCGTCAACATGCCGCCGTACTGCGAATCGGCGGCGATGTGCTTGTCCTCGCCGACCGTCGCCGGCGCAGGGATGGTGTAGCCGGGCGTGGTGACGACGCCATATTGGCGGGTGAACCAACCCGGTTTGTACGACGTGTAAGCGCTCAGCTTGAGCCCGAGCTCGCCGGGGATCAACGGCAGGTTGACCGTACCGGAGAGGTCGTAACCGGCGCCGCCATGGTTGATGTCGAAGCCTTGGGCGTCGATGTAGCCGGTCACGCTGTTCGCTTCCGGCGTCTTGGTAATCAGACGGACGGTGCCGCCCATGGCCGATGAGCCGAACAAGGTGCCCTGGGGGCCGCGCAGCACTTCGACCCGTTCTAGGTCGAGCACCCGCGGATCCAAGGCGGTGGGCAGCGGGGTGTCGTCGATGTAGAAGCTGGTCGTCGCGCCGCCGTTTCGATAACGGCCGCCGGTGATGCCGCGGATGGTGATGGTACGGCCGTTCGTGACGCCGAAATCGCTTCCCGTACCGAACGACAGATTCGGAATGCTGTGCGCGTAATCGGTGAAATCAACGGCGTCGAACTTCTGCAACGTGTCGCCCGAAATGGCCGTCACGCTGAGGGGCACCTCCTGGATGCTCTCGCTGCGCCGTTCGGCCGTGACGGTAATTGGCGCCAGCGCGGAGTCCGCCCCGTCGCTGGCCGCCGTTGCTCGCAGCGCCGCGCAGATCGCAGCGGCGAGCAAGGGCATTTCGCCACGCGTACGAGGGGCGGTGAATGGCTTTCGCATAGAGCATCCCCAAGCCGTAGTTATTCGACGAATCAACTTGTCGTCCATGACAAAAGCAATTCACGTGCCAACGACGAAATTCAATGCCGAGGCCCTGGTTTGCGGGTATGCCGTCGAACCGTTGGTCGGCATGCCCGGTGGCGGGGCAATCGTGGTCGTCCGTAGTGCACGGCTCCCGTAAATCGCCGTCGCCGATACCTTGACGCCAGCATTTTTAGTTGCCAACAATGCGCGAGGATCGATGAAATCGCAGGAACCATACCGTCGAGGTCTCGAATGAACGCGCCAGACATACCGGATACGCGGTTTCGCGCGGCGGGGGAGGTGGCCAGGACGGTGAATCTTTCGCGCCGCCAGGCCATGCTATTGAGCCTGACGGCACCGCTGATTCCTTTGATGAGCGGCTGCCGCGCCTCGTTACCCGCTTGGACGGGTCCGGACTCAGGTCAAGCGGCGCTGACGCTGCTTCACGATAGTGCGATGGCACACGGGTTGTCCGCGTATGGCGCCATCAGCGATGTGAACGTGAGTTATGCCGGTCATTGGCGTCGGCTGGTGGGAACACTGCAACCCGTCTTGGTCGATTCCGGATTTCGCGGCGTGTCAGAAGAACGATTGCTGATCCGCGACGGCATCATTGCGCAATCGCACACGGGTCCCAAGGGACATAAAGAGGTCGTCCGGATCCATTCGCTACGCGGCAGCAGCATCCAGGTCTGGTTCAATGGACAAGAAGCGCTAGACCGGGCACGTAACGACGCGGCGGTTTTGGTGGCGGAAGCGTACTCGCTGTTCTTGCTCGGCCCTCTCCTGCTGACCGTCAACGATCACCCGCGTCGCAACCTACAGGCTGCGTTAGCCGGCACAGCCGAGCTGCGGCAGGGTAGCCGAACGCCTGTTTGCGACGTGCTGAACTTTCGCCTGCGCCCGGGATTCGGTCGTGCCGAAGCGGATCAAGTGGCCATGTACATCGATCGCGAGACACGGCTGATGCAAAGGGTCCGAATGACCCTCAATGGTCTCGAATCCACACAGGGCGCGCTCGTCGATATCGACACGTTCGAACATCGGTCACTGCATGGTGTGATGTGGCCGACCCGGTTTCACGAACGGCTGCTCCGCCCGGCACCGCTCGACGTACACGCCTGGCGATTGACCGGGCTCGACGTCAATCGTGGCGAAACACCGGCCGACGTCAGCGGACCTAATTTCACGGGCAGAGCCTCGGCGCCGGCGACGCCATTGCCACCCTGAGGTCGGAGATTCAATCACTGGCCGTGAAGCCGTCAGCATCTTCCGAGAGCGGGTGGCGACAAACACCGGCAGATCCCGTGCGCCCATCGCGTCACACT
>CAZZXZ010000005.1:57122-61986 GCA_964658135.1 uncultured Acetobacteraceae bacterium
GTCGATGCGAAGCATTACGATGCATTGCTGCTGCCGGGTGGTGTGATGAATCCGGATGCATTGCGCATGAATACCAAGGCGGTCGCGTTCGTCAAGGCGTTCTTCGATGCCAAAAAGCCGGTGGCTGCCATTTGTCACGGGCCGTGGACCGTCATCGAGGCCGGCGCAGCCAAAGGACGTACGTTGACGTCTTGGCCCTCGCTCAAGACCGATATCCAAAACGCCGGCGGTGCCTGGGTCGATCAAGAAGTGGTGGTGGATGGCAATCTCGTCACCAGCCGCAATCCGAAGGATATTCCCGCCTTCAATCGAGAACTCGCCAAGCTTTTGGCGGCTTCGCACTCGCAAGCCGCTTAGGACTAGTCGCCGGCGGGGGTCTCCGCCGGCGTCATCGGATAGGTACCGCTCGCTGGATAGCCATCGCGCGGGACAGCTATCCCATATCCCGCGACCGCTCACGTGGCTCACCAGGGTAGGGGTTGGCCGTGATAGTCGAGAAATGTGCCGCTATCGACGGGTCTTATTTTGTCGAGCACGGCGCCAAGCAGGGACGCCGCCGCCGCGGTCGTTCGTACCTCGAGCCCCTGCTTGGCATGCGCGGCCGTCAGCGGCGTATCCACGGTGCCTGGATGCAGGGCGACACACACCGCCTGAGGACGGCGGCGCGTAAGCTCGATCGCGGCGGTGCGCACGAACTGATTCAGCGCCGCTTTGGATGATCGGTAGCCGTACCAGCCGCCCAGCCGGTTGTCGCCGATGCTGCCCACCTTGGCAGACAGCGTGGCAAACACGGCTTTGTCCTCGCGCGCAAGCAGCGGTAGAAAATGTTTCATGAGTAGCGCGGGCCCTATCGCGTTCACGGCAAATGCGTGGGCGAGTTGCGCCGGATCGAGTTCGCGCCAGCTCTTTTCGGGCCGCGTGATCTCATCCTGCAATACTCCCGTGGCGTCGAACACCAAGCGCAGCGCGCCGGCCTGGGCCGCAACGTGCTGCGCAGCGGCGGCGATGCTGGCTTCAGCGGTCAAGTCCAAGGCGGGGGTGCTGTGCCGGTGCAGCCCGATGACCGACGCGAACCGTCCGTCGGCCAGCAACGCCGCCATCACCGCGGCGCCGATGCCGCCGCTCGAGCCGATGACGACGGCAATCCCTTCGGCCGGGAACGAAGAAAAAAGAGTCAAAGCACGCGAATTTTCAGCATCGTCACATCTTAACGGCATGTCAAATATCTGTCATGAGGCATGCGCAGAATACCGCCGCAGAATCAACCAACAACCAATTGGGGTGCCTTACATGTCGATGATCCGAAAAATTATCAGTTCGAGCTGTGCAGTCGCGGTCCTTGCGGGTCCGCTCGCGTTTGCCGACGAGGATTATCACGAGGCCGAGAGCCGCCACGTGCTCCTCATCAGTATCGATGGCATGCATGCGCTCGATTTGCATAATTGCGTGATCGCCAATACGTGTCCGAATCTGGCGGCGCTGGCGGGCACGGGTGTGAATTACCTGCGCACGTCCACGTCGAAGCCATCGGATTCGTTCCCCGGATTGATGGCTATCGTCACCGGGGGCACCCCGAAGCTGGTAGGCGTGTACTACGACGTTGCCTATGACCGGGTGCTCGCGCCGCCCGCCGCCGATACGGGCAACGGTTTGCTGCATGGTGCGTGTTCGGCGGGGCAGGCCAACGGCACGCGCACGGAGTACGAGGAAGGCATCGACACGGATCAGACTGCGCTGAACGGTGGCGGACCTTACAGCACCTACGACGGCGGTTACAAATCCATCGATGCGCAGCGGTTGCCGCGCGACCCGTTCAACGACTGTGCAGCGGTCTATCCGTGGAATTTCCTCCGCGCCAATACGGTTTACGGCGTGATCCACAAGTCCGGCGGCTACACCGCGTGGTCGGACAAGCATGCGGCCTACGCTGCGGTGTCCGGTCCCACGGGCACGTCGGTGCCGAGCAACGTCGATGATTTTTATGCGCCGGAAGTCAATTCGAAACTGATTCCGTTGCCGGGCGTCAAGACGGCCACCGGTCTCGATTGCAGCACGGTGCCGAAGAACGTCGGCAGCGACTGGACCGGGGACTTCGACAACATCAAGTGCAACGACCAGCTCAAGGTCAACGCGGTGGTGAACTGGATCCATGGCAAGACCCACCTCGGCGAGAATTACGGCCGCGTGCCGGAGATCTTCGGGATGAACTTCCAGGCGGTGAGCGTGGGTCAGAAGCTCATCGAAGCGGGGGTGAAGGGCGGCTACGCGGACGCCGAGGGAACGGCTTCGTATAATCTACAGAAGGAAATTCAGTTCGTGGACGGCGCCATCGGCCAGTTCGTGAGCGCGCTCAAGGAGCAGCATCTGCTGCAGTCGACCACACTCATCATCACCGCCAAACACGGTCAGTCGCCCATCGATCCGAATCGCTTCCTGCCCATTCCCGGCAGCAGCGGTGCGAATGGCAGGGCGCCTTCCGTCATTCTCGGGTCCGCGTACCTGCCGGATTCTGAGATCAATCAGATCGGACCCACGGAAGACGACGTGTCGCTGCTCTGGCTGAAGCCGGGTGCGAGCACCTCGCAAGCGGTGGAGTCGCTCGAGAACGAGGCGAAATCGGCCGGCATCGGTCAGATTTTCTACGGTGCGTCGCTCGCGCCCCTGTACGGCACGCCCGGTCTGCCCTCGGCCGGCGACGATCCCCGCACGCCGGATATCATCGTCGCGCCGAACGTCGGGGTGATCTACACCGGCAGTAAGAAGAAACAGGCCGAGCACGGCGGGTTTGCGCAGGACGATACCAACGTGATCTTGTTGGTGTCGAATCCCAAGCTCGAGTCGCGGACGATCACGACCTTCGTTGAAACGACGCAGGTCGCGCCGACCATCCTAAAGCTGCTGGGTCGCGATCCAAACAGCCTGGATGCAGTTCGCAAGGAAGGCACCGCGGTGCTGCCGGGCTTGCGCTTCTCCGAGCGTTAGACGGGCTCTTGGGCGACGGGCCGCCGCGAGGCGGCTCGTTACCCGGGCCGGTGATCGGCAGTGGACATATCCGGGTTGACGCACATAGGCTACCCAACCCGGACGGAGTCACAGGCATGGCGAAACGCACCAAGTCATCAACCAAAACCAAGGCGCAGGTAAGCCGGCTGTCCAAGCGACATGCGGGCCCGACGCCGCGGACATTGGCCTCACCCGTGTTTTCGCAGCCGGTACCCACGGCGGATCCCTCGACATTCAAGATCACGCATCCGTCGGACGATGCCGCTTACAAACTGATCGATCAGTTGAATGCCGAACACAAGATCAATCCTTTGCCGTTTCCGGCGCCACGCGGTGGCGCTGCGGAGCCTGCATTGAATTTGACGCAGGTATTCGGCGGCAACACCGCCGCCATTCAGCGCATCGAAACCGCCGGCCAGCTCGTGTTCCACGCGACCGGGGACTGCGGCAGCACCCGTGGTCCCACGACGCAGAACGAAGTCACCGATAAGATGATCGGCGATTTTACCGAGGCCTCGGCAGCCGAGATTCCGCAGTTCGCCTTGTTACTCGGCGACGTGGTCTACAACTTCGGCGAGACGGAATACTATTACGATCAGTTCTACGAGCCGTATCGAAATTATCCCGCGCCGGTTCTCGCCGCAGCCGGTAATCATGATGGCATGATATCGCCGCTGGCGCATGCCACGAGCCTGGCCGCTTATTTGCGCAACTTTTGCGCGGACCCCTCCCAGGGCTTTACCGTGACACCGGAGGCGGGTGGTCTGTCGCGCACCGCGCAGATTCAGCCGGGCGTGTTCTTCACGTTCGACGCGCCCTTCGTGCGGATATTGGTTCTCTACAGCAATACGCTGGAGGATCCCGGCGTGATTTCCAATCCCAGCATCGGCGATGCGCAATTATCGTATCTGAAGGCTGCTCTCGCTCGCGTGAAGTCTGAAAATTTCTCCGGAGCTCTGCTGTTTGCGCACCATCATCCACCCTATGCGACCGGCGGTCAGCATAGTTCGAGCGTGGACATGCGCCTGCAGATGGACGCCATTTGCGCCGCCACGGGCGTCTGGCCCCATGCGGTATTGTCCGGCCACGCGCACAACTATCAGCGCTATACCCGGCATCGATCGGACGGCAGCGACATTCCGTATGTGATTTGCGGTAACGGTGGACACAACGTGCAGAAGCTACAGACCGCCGCCGGGGTCGTTTTGCGTACGCCGCAGGTGTTTCAGGCCAAGACCGCGACTGACGACGCGGTGACTTTCGAAAATTACGACGATACGGATTACGGCTATCTACGCGTCATTGCGACATCGACCCAGCTTCGCATCGAGTACCATCCGGCCAGCGATAGCGTCGGAGCCAAGACCGCGGACGACAGCGTCACCATCGATTTAAAAACACGCCGCCAAACGGTGTTTGCCGCGCGGGACCTTGGCATGCCAGCCCGTGCCGCATCCATCCGCAGCTTGGTTGCGCCGCCGAAGCCCCCGCTGCCGACCCGAAGCCCGCGCACGCGCTGACCATTCTTCGCAATCACGCAAGGCATGCGGCAATTCGTCGGTATACTCGGGCATGGCAATAATGACAGTCAATCGAGCGTCGCAGCGCTTAAAACAGGAAATTGAAATGGCTAAAGTTTTGGTTCTTTACTATTCCTCCTATGGGCATATCGAGAAGATGGCGGATGCGGTAGCCAAAGGTGCTCGATCCGCCGGCGCCGAGGTGGATATTCGTCGCGTTACCGAGACCGCCCCAGCCGCGGTGGTTCAAGCCGCGCATTTCAAAACCGACAGTGCGCATGCCGTCATCGAAGGACCCGATGCATTGGCCAACTACGATGCCATCATCGTCGGTGCAGATC
>CAZZXZ010000006.1:0-60598 GCA_964658135.1 uncultured Acetobacteraceae bacterium
GCAATTACTCGATCGAGTCCAAGTGAAGGCGGCGCGGCCCGGCGTCGCCGTTTTTGCGGACGCCAACGATTGGCAGGGACGGGCCGTATCGATCGGCGAGCGCGTGCTGACGCTCGCCGACCCCGTCAAGGTCGAACTCAACGTCTTCCTGCCGGTGCACGACGCCATGGATCTTGAGTTGGGCTCGGCGGTGACGTTGTATCCGAACGGCTCGGTATTTCGTTCCTATGGCGCCACACTGAAGATGATCGCCTATCGCGCGGAGGCTGCCCACGATGGAGTGCTGGCTTACCGTCTCAAGGCGCAATTCGACGCTCGCGACATGCCGCCGCGCATCGGCTTGCAGGGAATGGCCAAGCTGCGGGCGGGCCGCGCGCCGTTGCTCTACGCCTTGTTGAGGAGACCCATCGCAGCAGCCCGCCAATGGTTGGGTTGGTGACTGCGTGCTGCCGGTTTTACGTCAGGACCTCTCGCTTCACGATGGACCGACGGCGCCCGATGGATCGCCCACCTGGGTCCTGCATGATCCGGCGGCGAACCGCTTTTACGCGCTGGGCTGGTCGGCGTTCGAGATCTTGTCGCGCTGGCCGTTGGGCGACGCCGCCGCCGTCATCTCCGCGGTGAACCGTCAGACCACGCTGAGCATCGATGCGCAGGATCTGGATTCGGTGATCGACTTCTTGGTCCAGCATCATTTGCTCGACGCCGGGTCACCGGCGGCGACGGCGCGCTTATCGAGTGCCGCGCAAGCCGGCAAGCTGTCGGTGCCCCAATGGCTGCTCAAGAACTACCTGTTCATGCGCGTGCCGTTGCTGCGACCCGCGCGCTGGCTCGCGCGTTGGTCGTCGCGGGTCGAATGGGCGTACCACCCGTATTTTTGGCTCGCGACTGCATTCACCGCGCTGGTCGGGCTGAGCCTGGCGTCGCGGCAATGGGGCAGCTTCGTCGGCACGTTTTCCCAATACAAGAGTTTTGGCGGCATTCTTGCGATCGCCGTCGCCCTGTCCTTTGCCAAAGTCGTTCATGAGCTCGGTCATGCGTTCACCGCGCAGCGTTACGGCTGCCGGGTGGCCACCATGGGGGTGGCCTTTCTCGTGATGGTGCCGGTTTTGTACACGGACACCAACGAGGCCTGGAAGCTGCCCGACAAGCGGCTGAGGCTGCGTATCGCGGCGGCCGGCATGCTCGCCGAGTTGGCCCTCGCGGCACTCGCCACGCTGGCTTGGAGTTTTCTGCCGGACGGGCCGGTGCGTGCCGCCGTTTTCCTGCTGGCTTCCACAACGTGGATTCTGACCTTGGCGGTGAACGCGAGTCCGTTCATGCGTTTCGACGGCTATTTCTTGTTATGCGACTGGCTGGACATGCCGAATCTGCACGGTCGGGCCTTCGCCATCGCTCGCTGGTGGCTGCGCAGCGTGTTATTCGGTTGGACGGATCCGGCGCCGGAGGCGCTCAAACCTGCGCGGCGCACCTTCTTGATCGTCTTTGCGCTCGCAACGTGGATGTATCGGCTCGGCCTATTCTTGGGTATCGCCTACTTGGTCTACGACGCCGTCTTCAAACTGCTGGGGATCGTCCTGTTGTTGATCGAACTCGGATGCTTTATTGCGTTGCCGGTATATCGAGAAGCAGAGGTGTGGTGGCGGCGGCGCGCCGATCTGAGCTGGAATTTCGCGACGCTGCGCAGCGTGGTCGTCCTCGTCGTGGCGTTGGCGGTGCTGTTCGTTCCGCTCGACCGGGATGTGCGGGGACCCGCGGTGCTCGGCGCGGCGCGCTCGCAGGAACTGTACGCGGTGGCGGCCGCCCGAGTCGTCGCGGTGCCGGTGCTCTCCGGCGCCATGGTGGCCGCGGGACAAGTGCTGGTGCGCCTCGACTCGCCGGATCTCGTCCACCAATTGGCGCTCGCGCAGACTCACGTGGCCACTTTGCGGGCTGAGCTCGATCGGCAACCGTTCGACGCCAAGCTGCGGCAGGAGGGTGCGGCTTTGCACGAACGATGGGTCACCGCCATGACCGATGTCGCCGGTCTGCAGGCGCAAATAGAACAATTGATCGTGCGGGCCCCATTTGCCGGTCGTGCGGTCGACGTCGACGAAAGCTTGACTGCCGGATCATGGGTCGCCGTTCATGAAAAGCTGCTCCACGTGGTAAGTTTGAACGGCGCGAAGGGAGAAGTGCTGGTGCGCGAAGCGGATTTGAGCCGTCTGTCGCGTCGCGGCGCCGTGTTTTTCGCCGAATGGGCCGAATTGAGTCCCATCGCCTGCCGCGTGGGAGCCGTCGATCGCATCAACCTGGCCGCGCTCGATTCCCCGTATCTGGCCTCGACCTATGGCGGCGCCGTCCGGGTGCAAACCGATGCGGCGGGCGTGATGGTGCCCATCGAGACCCTGTTTCGCGCACGGCTCACGGACTGCCGGACGGGGGCTGCGCCTCGTCAAGAAGTGCGCGGTACGGCGCACTTGTCGGGCGACTCGCAGAGCTTCGGCGGAAACCTCGTACGTCGGGCAATATTCGCCCTACAGCGCGAATTGGGCCGCTAGAAGCGGCGATAATCGATATAATGAAATCAAGCTAACGCCGGCTCCCCCGACGGGTCGGCGACCACACGGCGTTTTTTTTTACACATACGTGGCGCCGTGGCAAACTCTGCGCGTTTTATTCCGGTCGACCCCGGCCCCCTCTGAACACTGTTACGGAAGTCTGCTATGCCCCGCACAACCCCCCTTTCCGATATTCGCAATATCGGCATCATCGCCCACGTCGACGCCGGCAAGACGACGACCACCGAGCGCATTCTTTATTACACGGGTCGCAAGCACACGATCATCGACATTCATGACACCAAAGATTTAAAGACGTCGACGACCACCGATTATCTGGAACAGGAGCAGAAGCGCGGCATCACGATTCAAAGCGCCGCCGTGTCGGCGTTTTGGCGCGACAAAAAAATCAACGTCATCGATACCCCGGGGCACGTCGACTTCACCATCGAGGTGAACCGTTCTCTGCGCGTATTGGACGGCGCTGTGGTGGTTTTCGACGGCGTGGCGGGCGTGGAGCCGCAATCGGAGACCAACTGGCGTCTGGCCGACAACTACGGCGTGCCGCGCATGTGCTACGTCAACAAGATGGATCGTAGCGGCGCGAATTTTTTGCGCTGCGTGGACATGATCAAGAAGCGGCTGGGCTCGCGTCCTCTGCCGGTCCAGCTGCCGATCGGTTCCGAGGATAATTTCAAGGGCATGGTCGATTTGGTCGAGATGAAGGCATTGGTTTGGGACTCGGACGATAAGGATGCCCAATGGCAGAGTCTCGAAGTGACCGACGATCTTGCCGACCAGCTGAAGATCACCACGCCGAGCGACCGCGCAATACTCGATGCCGTCACAAAATACCGGACCGAGCTGGTGGACACGTGTCTGGAACAGGACGACGAGGCCATGGAAGCGTTCTTGAACGACGGGACGGTGCCCTCGGCCGACGTGTTGCGCAAGGCCTTGCGCAAGGGAACGTTGAATTCAGCGTTCACACCCGTGCTATGCGGCTCTTCATATAAGAACAAGGGCGTGCAACAAGTTCTCGATGCAGTGGTGGATTATCTGCCGGCGCCGACCGACGTTCCCGCGATCAAGACGGTCGATGCCGACGGCGAAGCCATCGGCGAACGCAAATGCTCCGATGACGAACCGTTCTCGGCTTTGGCGTTCAAGGTCATCAACGATGCCTACGGTGCCTTGACGTTCATTCGCGTGTACTCGGGCGTGTTGGTCAAAGGCGCCTCGGTGCAAAACTCGACGCGCGGCAAGCGCGAAAAAATCGGCCGCATGGTGGAAATGTTCGCCAAGGAAGCGAATCCGGTCGAGGAAGCCCGCGCCGGCGACATCATTGCGTTGGTCTCGTTGGCCGACACGGAAACGGGCGATACCTTGTGCGACTCGGGTGATCCGGTGGTGCTGGAGCGCATGCGTTTTCCGGAACCGGTGATCAGCGTGTCGGTGAAGTCCAAGAACAAAGCCGAGCAGGAAAAGTTCGGCGCCGCACTCGGCAAGATGGTCCGCGCCGATCCATCGCTGCATTTGGAAACCGATCGCGAGACCGGCCAGACCATTCTGCGCGGCATGGGCGAATTACATCTGGAAGTGACCTTGGACCGCATGCGCACCGAATTCGGTGTCGAGGGCACCATGGGCGAACCGCAGGTCGCTTACCGCGAGACGTTCACGAAGAAATTCAACGAACAATACATTCATAAGAAGCAGACCGGCGGTTCGGGCCAGTTTGCCGAGGTGTGGATCACCTTCGAGCCGCTGGAGCGCAGCGCCGGTTTCGAGTTCGTCGACGAGACCGTCGGCGGTTCGGTGCCCAAGGAATACGTGCCGGCCGTCGAGAAGGGCTTGAAGATTCAAAAGGAGGATGGCGTCCTCGCGGGATATCCCACGGTGGATTTTCGCGCGACCCTGACCGATGGCAGTTATCACGATGTCGATTCCAATGCGTTGACCTTCGAAATTGCGGCCAAAGCCGCATTTCGGGAAGCGATCCGCAAGGCGGGGCCCATTTTGCTCGAGCCCGTGATGAAGGTGGAGACGGTGACGCCCGGTGACTATCTCGGCGATGTGATCGGCGACATCAACCGCCGCCGTGGCGCGATCCAGGATCAGCTCGAGCGCGGCACGAATATCGCGGTGGTGGCCAATGTGCCGCTGTCTGAAATGTTCGGTTACATCGGCCAATTGCGCGGCATGACCAGCGGCCGTGCGTCCTACACCATGGAGTTCTCCCACTACGATCCGGTACCGCGCAATGTGGCGGATGAGGTGATCGCTGCCGCCGGTAAACCGGCAGCCGCCACCGGCTAATCGATGCGGACATGATGTCGGCCGGAAAACGAGCATTGAAGGTCACGGCGATGGGCGTGCTGCTGCTGGGCATTGCCCACCCGGCCGCCTTCGGCGCGGATGCAACGGCGCCATTCGGACCGGACAATCCGTTTTTTGCGGCCAGTACGCTGCCGTTCCAGGCGCCGCCTTTCGACAAGATCCGCGATCAGGACTATTTGCCGGCCATCGAGGCCGGCATGGCGGCGCAGCGCGTGGAAATCGACGCCATTGCACACGATCCGTCCAAACCGACCTTCGACAACACGTTCGTGGCGATGGAGAAAAGCGGCACGCTGCTCGATCGCGCCGCGCAGGTGTTCGATGCCGTCAGCGAGGCGAACACCAATCCTCAGTTGCAGGCGGTGAAGGCCGAGTTGGCCCCCAAACTGGCCGCCCACCACGACGCCATCTATCTGAATGCGGCGCTGTTCGCCCGGGTGGCGACGGTGTATCGGACCCGTGACTCGTTACATTTGGACGCGGAGTCGCATCGTCTGGTCGAGCACGTCTATGACGAGTTCGTGCGTTCGGGAGCAAAGCTTTCAGCGGTCGACAAGACCGTATTGCAGAAACTCAACGAAGAGGCGTCGACGCTTTCCGATACGTTCACGACGAAATTGTTGGCGGCCACCAAGCAGGCGGCGTTTCACACGGCAGCGGTGCAATCGTTGGCGGGACTCAGTGCGGCTCAGCTGGCCGCCGCGGCGCAGAATGCGACGGATAAGACCCCGGCCGGCTACACGCTCGCCTTGCAGAACACCACGCAACAACCGGCGTTCGTCGCGCTCGAGGATCGTGCGACCCGGCGGACGATCTTCGACAATTCGTGGGGCCGTGCGGAGCGCGGCGATGCCAACGACACCCGCGACACGATCGCCCGATTGGCGCAACTGCGCGCGCAGCGTGCCCGGCTGCTGGGATTCCCGAACCATGCCGCGTGGAAACTCGAGGATCAGATGGCGAAGACGCCGCGCGCGGCGCTCGATTTCATGGACCGGTTGATTCCCGCCGCGAGCGCCAAAGTCGATCGGGAAAAAGCCGACATCCAGTCGCTCATCGATGCCCAGCATGCGGGTTTCGCAGTTCAGGCATGGGATTGGGAGTTCTACGGAGAACAGGTTCGCAAGGCTAAGTACGATCTCGACGCCGCGCAGATCAAACCCTACTTCGAACTCAACCGCGTCCTCGTGGACGGGGTTTTCTTCGCCGCCAACCAGCTGTACGGCATAACGTTCACGGAACGTAAAGATATTCCCGTCTACCAAGGCGACGTGCGGGTTTTCGAGGTGCGCGATGCCGATGGCAAGCCATTGGCGCTTTTTTACTGTGATTATTTCAAGCGGGACAATAAAAACGGCGGCGCGTGGATGTCGGAATTCGTGGGCCAGTCGCAATTGCTCGGTACCTTGCCGGTGATCTACAACGTGGCCAACCTTCCGAAGCCCGCGGCCGGCGAACCGGCTCTCATCAGTTTCGAGGACGTGACGACCATGTTCCACGAGTTCGGTCATGCGCTTCACGGCATGTTCGCGAACACCCGTTATCCGAGCCTGTCCGGTCCGGCGACCGCGCGTGATTTCGTCGAATTCCCCTCGCAATTCAACGAGCATTGGGCGATTTATCCGGCCGTGTTCGATCATTACGCGAAGCATTACCAAACCGGTGCAGCGATGCCGGCCGATTTGATCGGCAAAATCGTCAAGGCCGAGAATTTCGACGAGGGCTATCGATTGACGGAATTACTCGCCGCGGCGGAACTCGACATGCAGTGGCACCAGCTGTCGGCCGATGCGCCGCTGCAGAATCCGGACGACTTCGAGAAGCAGGCATTGTCGCGCGTGCACCTGGACATCGAAGCCGTGCCGCCGCGCTACCGTTCGAGCTATTTCAGCCACATCTGGGCGGGCGGCTACTCGGCCGGCTATTACGCCTATCTATGGACGCAAATGCTCGACGACGACGCCTTTCAATGGTTCGACGACCACGGCGGTCTCACCCGCGCGAACGGCGACCGGTTTCGCAACATGGTGCTCTCGCGCGGCAATACCCAGGATCTGGCGGCATTATATCTCGCGTGGCGTGGCAAGGCGCCGACGATCGATGCGATGATGAAGTACCGCGATCTTAAGCCGGCGCCTGCAGAGCATCGATGAAGTGCTGCCCGTAGCGGGCGAGTTTCGCCTCGCCAACGCCGCGAATCTGCGCACATTCCTCGAGCGTACGAGGTTTCCGTTGCGCCATTTCCCGCAACGTGGCGTCGTGGAAAATGACGTACGGGGGGACGCCCTGCGTGTCGGCAAGGCGCTTGCGCAGGAGCCGTAGGCGCTCGAAGGCCGCGTCCTCGCGCGGCTCGGATGGATCCGCATCGCGCGGGTGCTTGCGGTTCGTGGCGGCCGCTGATACGGCTCGGGTCATCGTGAACGAGCGCTCGCCGCGCAACACCTGCCAACTGGCCTCGTTGAGCGACAACACCGAGAAGCCGTCCTGGGTCTCCTCCACGAGGCGTTGGTGCAGCAGTGAGCGTGCCACATCGCGCCACTCATCGATGCTGCGTGTTTTGCCGATTCCATGGACGCTCAAGGTATCGTGTCCGCTGCCCAACACACGGGCGGTACGGGCGCCGCGCAGTATGTCGATGAGGTAGCCCGCACCGAAGCGCTCGCCACGCTGGGCGAGACGGGCCACGCAGGACAACATCTGCCGCGCCTCGACGGTGCGGTCGAGAGTCGTCCGTGGTTCGCAGCAGTTGTCGCACGCGCCGCAGGGTGCGGCAAAAATTTCGTCGAAATACCGCAACTGGATCGCGCGGCGACAGTCGGTGGACTCGGCGTACCCCAGTACCTGGCGCAGCTGCTGGCGGGCGATGCGTTGTTCGGCTGAGAGCGGTGCTCCGTCGATCGGATCGACCTTTTGTTGGATCAGGAATTCGGCGGTGCGGATATCGCCGAGCCCGAAAAATAACGTACAGCGGGCTGGATCGCCGTCGCGGCCGGCGCGACCCGATTCCTGATAATAGCTCTCCAGGCTCTTCGGCAGATCGAAATGAATCACCCAACGCACGTCGGGTTTGTTGATGCCCATGCCGAACGCGATCGTGGCGACGATGACCTGCACGTCGTCGCGAATGAAGGCGTCCTGGTTGTCGCGCCGGGTGTCGCCGTCGAGTCCGGCGTGGTAGGGCCGTACGCGCACGCCATCGCCGAGCAAGCGCGCCGTCAGCTCATCGACGCGGCGGCGGGACAGGCAATACACGATCCCCGCGCCGCCGGCGCGCGCTTGAGTCAGCAGCTCATCGTAGCTGTGCTTGGACTTGGCCCGCACCTGGTAGAAAAGATTGGGTCGGTTGAAACTCGACAGATGCACGGCCGGTTCGTGCAGCGCCAGTTGCGCGATGATGTCGGACCGCACGCGGGAGGTTGCGGTGGCCGTAAACGCGAGGATCGGCGTCCGTGGATGACGGCGGCGCAGCACGGATAATTGCCGATACTCGGGCCTGAAATCGTGACCCCACTCCGACACGCAATGGGCTTCATCGACGACGAAGGCGTTGATCCCCGGCGCCGCGCTCAAACGGTTCAACGGACCGTCGAGAAAGCTTCCCATGACCAAGCGTTCCGGCGCCAGGTAGACCAGCTTGTAGTCACCGCGCAGCAAGCCCGCCGTGCGGCGACCGATCTCCGCCGCGTCGAGGCTGGAATTGATGTAGGTGGCCGGCACGTCATTGTCCTGCAACTGACGCACCTGATCCTGCATCAAGGCGATCAGCGGCGACACCACCAGGCTGACACCGGGTTGTAACAGCGCCGGCAATTGGTAGCACAGGGACTTTCCTCCGCCGGTGGGCATCAGCGCCAACACGTCGCGGCCGGCCAGGACGTGTTCGACCACGGCTTGCTGGCCGGAACGGAAAGCCGCGAAGCCGAAGGAGCGTTTCAAAGCGCGGGTCAAATCCAACATGGCGCACATTCTAGCGGTCTACAAAAATCGCGGCATTAGGTATGATCGGTCCCTTGTCGATATCAGCATTTGCCCATGCGTTGCGCTCGTTCCAATCCGGCGAATTCACGCCAGACGAACTGTCGTGGGAGATCGACAGGCAGCTCGCCATCGAGAAGGCATCGCCCGCCGTGCTGTTGGAAATCCTCAACGTGCATCAGGCGGCATCGCCTCTGCCGAGCGAGTTACACGCGGCTCTGGTGCAACGTCTGGAGGACTGGCCGCGCGATCCGACCATCGTCACCGGCGAGCGCCGCGAACCGCGGGTGGACGAGCCCGCACCGCCCGGGGTCGGGGATATTCTGCAGGGCCGTTTCAGCTTGGTCGCTCTGGTGGGTCAGGGCGGCATGAGCCGGGTGTTCAAGGCGATCGACTTGCGGCGGGTCGAGGCGGGCGCCACGGACCCGTATGTGGCGGTCAAGGTCTTGACGGAGCCTTTCAACGATTATTTCGGCTCCATCGTCGCGTTGCAACGCGAAGCGCACAAGCTGCAAAGTCTCGGCCATCCGAATATCGTGCGGGTCATCGATTGCGATCGCCAGGATCACACGGTTTTCATGACCATGGAGTTTCTCGCCGGCGAATCGCTGCAAAAGCGCCTAAGGGCCCGCGCACCGTCGCCGTTCGAGCCCGCCGAGGCCCTCGCCGTCGTGACGGCCGTCGGTGAGGCATTGGAATATGCCCACCAGAACCATATCGTGCATGGGGACCTCAAACCCGGCAACATCATCGTGACGCACGATGCCGTGGTCAAGGTCATCGACTTCGGCATGGCCCGCTTCATCGGTCCGCCCGCCGGTGGTGCATTCGGTGCCCCCGGCGGCACGCCACCGCCCAAAGCCGTGACCGTGCGGTACGCCAGTCCGGAAATGGTGGCGGGGCACGAACCGGAACCGGCCGACGATGTCTATGCGTTGGCGTGCATTGCGTACGAGGTCATGAGCGGCACCCATCCGTTTGGCCGGCAGTCGGATCCTCGAGCGCGCGATCCCAAGGCTCTGCTGCCGCGGCCGCGCGGTATGCAGCGCCATCAGTATGCGGCGCTCGTCGACGCATTGGCCTTCGATCGAAGAAATCGCATTCCGAGCGTGCGGCAGTTTCTCGACCGGTTCCTCGAAACCAAACGGAAAATCCCCACAGCGCGCTGGGCGACGATTGCCGGTCTCGCGCTCGCAGGCGTGGCGGCGAGCGTCGCCTTGTTGGCCTCGCGCCCCCATCCTGCCGCCGTCGTGGCGCCGCGACCCCCGCCAGCCGTTGCTGCCGTTGCTGCCGTCGCGCCGCGCGACAACTCGATTCACGATTGCCCGACCTGCCCGGTCATGCGCATGTTGCCCTCCGGGCGTTTCATGCAAGGCAACGACGGCGACGCTACCGGCGCATCATCGTTCGAGAAGCCGGCGCATCGGGTCGTCGTGGGTGCGCCGTTCGCGATGAGCGTGAACGATGTGACGGTGGGTAATTTTCTCGAATTCGCGACGGCTACCAAGCGCGATTTGACGGGATGCAATGTTTATACGGGCGCCTGGCACTACGACAAGGCCGCGAGTTGGCGTGCCCCGGGGTTCACGCAGGACGCTACTCATCCCGTCACCTGTGTCTCGTGGGACGATGCGGTGGCGTATGCCAAATGGCTGTCCGCGCTGAGCGGACATGCGTACCGATTGCCGAGTGCATCCGAGTGGGAATATGCCGCCCGTGCCGGCAGCGCCTCGATACATCCTTGGCTGAATGATACGGCCGCCGCCTGCAGGTATGCCGACGTGGCCGATGCCAGCGCGGCGCGACGGTTTCCGGGGTGGACGGCTTTCCCTTGCGACGATCACTTCGTGAATACGGCACCGGTGGGCTCGTTCGAAGCAAATGCGTTCGGCTTGTACGACATGCTGGGAAACGTTTTTGAATGGGTACAGGATTGCTGGCACGACGACTACACGGGCGCGCCGAGCGATGGGAGTGCGCGCAGCGACGGCTCCTGTGCGGAGCACGAGCTGCGTGGCGGTTCATGGTTCACATCGCCCCGCTATGTCAGCATCACGTATCGCAATCGCTTCAGCCCGAGCTACCGCAGCAGCACCACAGGTTTTCGCTTGGTCAGAGACGCGGGCCAATGAGACGGTTCGACGCCGGATGGCGAACGTCCGTGCTGATCGCCATCCTGGTGGCCGGCGCGCCGTTCGGATCGGGTGCTCGTGCAACCGACGCACGAGATGAATCCCGCTTGGCGCTCGCCACCGCCCGCTGTGCCAAGTCTGCCGAACTCGTTGCCTGCGCCGAGGCGTTGAACATGCGCCCGAATAACCCGGCGTTGCTGGTGGCGGAAGCCGATGCATTGGTGCAGTGGCGACGTCCGGGAGAAGCGATCGGGGTGTACCGGAATGCCTTGACGGTGCACGCGGACCGAGCCGTCGTCACGGCCAAGATCCTCTCTGCCCAGGTGCTCCGGCATGCGCTGCTCGAAAGCTGTCTCACGCAGATGGGACAGCTAGCAGAACATGCCTGCGAAGCGGCATGGTTACCGGGTGCCGCGGATGAGATCGACGTGTTCAAACGTCGCGGCGTGCTCCTGCAAGGCGAGAGGCAGTTCGCTGCAGCACTCGATGCCTACATGGCAGCGGCGCGGTTGCGGCCGCGAGATCGCGCCGTGGCACGGGCGGTGTTGAGTTTGAGCGGCCGTATCGACCGCACGGATGGGCCCACCCTGACGGCACGCGGCGCGGCATATGCGACCTTGGGACAACGGTCGGAGGCGATCGTCGCTTTGCGCGAAGCCTTGCGGGTGGCACCCGAGTCGGTTGCCGCGCAAGATATGTTACGCGCCCTGAGTCAGGTCGCACCGGTGCCGCGCGCGCGACCCGCCGTACGCGCGCACGCCGAGCCGGGCGACGTGGCGGTCACGGCACCCACCAATCAGAGCGAGGCGAGCCGCAGCAACTAGCGGTGCGCGCGGCAGCAATCAGCATTGCGCGTTAAGTTAAGTCGGGAACGAAGTACCTTTCATCTTGAGCACACGTTACGATGGGACCATGTTCCGGCACCTCGGTGATCGCGCCATCCTGCTCAGCATCGTATTGATGAGCGTGCCGTCATCGCTGCCGCCGAGCACGGCCGCGGCGGCGGAATCGCCTGTCGCAGTGTCGCGGTTGCAGGTTCGCATCGTGACCGGCGCGGATGAGTTGAGCGCCGGCAGCGTCCTCGAACTGCGCATTTACGAAGCCGGCAAAGCGCTTCGCAGCGTGCCGTTGGCGCATGGTGAATCGTGGCCGCGCGATTCCACGAGATTGATCCCCGTCACCCTCGCCGAACCGGTCGACCCGCGCGCCGTATCGCGTTATGCCCTTTACTACCGCGCGGCGAGCCCGCTCACCCCGCGCTGGGAAGTCGTGGCGGCGGATGTCGAGTTGGCCAGGCACGACCCGCCGGAACGCCTGTTGAACGCCACGTTGTCGGGTGTCTTGGCGGGGCAGGGCGAGTTGGCGACCGAGGAGCGCGAGGGAGCTGCCTTAGCGTGCTCGAGCGACGCGGACTGCGACGACCATCGCAACTGCAACGGGACCGAGCGGTGCGCGCCGCGGGCGCCGGGAGCCGACGTGCGCGGTTGCGTCAGGGGTGCACCGGTGGCGTGCCCCGTGAACCAAGTGTGCAGCGAATCAAGAGGCTGCGCAGGTCTGCCGTCGGCCGGCAAGTGACCTCAGCAGCCCAGAGCGTCCTGCAGCGAGCCGAGTTGGTATTCGGCATGCATCAGAATCGTCGTGCAGTCTTGAACGGACAGTCCGATGGTTGCGAATGAGGCAATCTCATCGACGCGCACATCCCGCGGCGCGGGTTTTTTCAGCGCCTCGCCCAAGGCGATGCTGACGATGAGCACGTCGGATAGATCGGCCTCGGTGCGCCGTTTGCGATCCGTATCGCATTGTTCGCCGACGGCGTCGGCCATCTCGGCGGCGAAGCCCCAATTCTCGAGTACCGTCTTGCCGATCGACGCATGCCACCCGGACACCAAGTCGAAAAAGGCGTCGGTGTCATTGGTGGCGTGATTCGTACCCACCGCCCGCACCATGATGTAAAGGCGACCGATGCCGTGCAAAAGGCCGGTCAAAAACGCCTCGTCGGGGCTGACCTTCGTGCGTCGTGCAACCACTTGCGATAGTGATGCGACGGCGATGCTTTCCTTCCACAAGGCGGTCAACGCCGCCGCAATGGACCGCAGCGACGCTTGGTCCTTCATGTGCTGAACCGCGAAGGCCATGGCCGCGCTTTGCACGAGCTGGTGACCGAGACGGGTGATCGCGGTGCGCAAGTCCGTGAGCGGTCTGCCGCTCACATTGAAGGCTGCAGAATTGGCCGTTTGCAACAGACGTGCCGCCAAGCGCGGCTCGGCGCCGACGATCGTGACCGTCTTGTCGGGCGTGCTGCGCGGATCCGCCAAGACGCGCCGAATTCGAATCACGATATCGGGAAAACAGGGCAGTTCGATGGTGCCCGACGAGACCTCTGCCGCCAGGCTGCCCAAAAACTGCAACGCCGCGCGACGGACCTCGTCGGGTGAACCAGAACTCGGACCCAAGGAGCCTTTGTTCGACTGATAAGTTGGCGCCGCCGCTGCATTGAACATAAGGGATCGATACTCCACAACCGGGGATGGCGCCGGCCACATTAGGGATTTCGGCCGGGTTCGGTAAAACTTGAGATGGCGGAGCCGCTCCTTTGTGCGTTTGATATCTCGGTAGGTTACTCTGTCGCGCGTTTTCGTGACCACGGAGAAGTCATTTTGTCAGCGGGGGGAGAGCGCGGTTTCATCGGTATCGACGCAGCGGCCCCGCTGTGCCTGTTCGCGGACGTGTTGGTGTGTTACGCCGCGTTCGCCATCGGCGCTTCGCTGCAGTTCGGACAGGGCGCGGGTTTTCTCGCGGCCGTGCTGTTGAGTTGTCGCTTCGTTCTCGGCGCCAAGTCCGCATCCTTCGCGAAGACCGGCGGCGCTCGGCTGCTGTGCTCGTTGACCGTGGTCAGCTTACTGGCCTTCTCCCTACGCAGCGGCATGCTCGAGTTGTCGATGCAAAATTGGCGCATGCCCCGCTACGTCGGGCTGCCGCTGGCCGCCATCGCGGGCGGCATATTCCTGCAAATCGGCTACGGTCTATGCGCCGCACCTCCCGGATTCGAGGCCTCGCAGCGGCAATGGCGTCGACTCGCACTCGTTCTCGCCGCCTACGCGTTGGTGTTGCGCGTGGTCTATGCAGGTCAGATGGAACTGCTGCCGGAGGAGACTTATTACTGGAATTACTCGCGCCATCTCGACATCGGCTATTTGGATCATCCACCGATGGTTGCCTGGATGATACGGCTGGGCACCGACCTGTTCGGCGCCAACGAATTCGGTGTTCGCGTGGGTGCGCTCGCGTGTGGGATCGTCGCGGCGACGTTTCTGTTCCGTCTGACCCGCCATCTATTCGACGAGGCGAGCGCGTTGGCGGCGCTGGTCCTCGCGCAGATCCTGCCGTTCTTTTTCTTTTCCGGGCTGCTGATGACCCCCGATGCACCGCTGACCGCCGCCTGGGCCGGATCGATGTATTTTCTCGCGCGGGCGTTGCTGGGCGGGCGTGCCAATGCGTGGCCGTGGGTGGGAGTTTTCATGGGTCTCGGCCTGTTGTCGAAATACACCATTGGCTTGCTGGGTGTGGGGGTGCTCGTTTTCATGGTGATCGATGCGCCGTCGCGGCGCTGGTTCCGCCGCTGGGAGCCGTATGCGGCGCTGCTCATCGCCTTGCTCGTATTCGCCCCCGTCGTGGTGTGGAACGCGCAGCACGACTGGGCTTCGTTCGCCTTTCAAACCTCCCGGCGCCTTGCCGAGCGGCCAAGATTTGCGCTGCCTCAATTGATCGGTGCGGCAATCGTTCTGATTACTCCCACCGGGGCGTTTGCGGCGCTGCTGGCATTGTGTCGGCCGCTGCCGCGGCCGGCGCTGGCGAGCGGCCGGGAAACCGCAGCGCGCTCGTGGTGTTTCATTCGGGTTTCCCTCGGTGTTCCGCTCGCGGTGTTCGTGATATTCAGCCTCCGGCACGAGATTAAACTCGATTGGACCGGAGCCGCGTGGGTGGCGGCGCTTCCGGCGCTGGCCTACGTCTTTGCCGGCGCTCCGGGGGGCGGATCGAACGCCGCCCGATGGGTTCGCGCGGCATGGGTACCGACGCTCTTGGTCGCGCTACTGTTCTACAGTACCGGCTTCTACTATCTCGTGTTGGGGCTGCCCGACGTGGGCTATCCCACGCACACTGAATTGGTGCCGTTCGGCTGGCGCGACTTGGGACGCCAAATTGACACTCTCGCGGACGGCCTACGCGGCCAATTTGGCGATCGGTTCTTGGTCGTCGGCATGGATCGCTATGCCATCGCCAGCGAGGTTGCCTTTTATTCTCGTGATCAAGCTGCGGCGGTTGCTGCGACCACCGCCGCACATCTGTTCGGTGACGTGGGACTCATGTACGAACAGTGGTTTCCGCCGGCCGGTCAGCTCGGCAGCACGCTTTTGTTGGTGGCATGGGACCGAGATGCGCTGGCTACCGAGCACCTGCAACGGCACGTCGCCGCTTTGGATCCGATTCGTGAAGGCACGCTGACGTGTAACGGGCGTGTGGTACGGCACTATTTTTATCGCGTGGCCCACGACTATCGTCTTGCCGGTGCCGCCGGCGGCTGACCTCTACGGCACGCCTCGCGCACGGGCGCCGCCGCGTGTCACTCTAATCCTACTTTCGATCAGGCTGGCGACCCCTTGGCGGACCCCGCCGACCGGGCCATCCTCTTGGCCGCATGTGGGCAGTGCCTGCAATAAATAGCCGCTACGTAAAAGTAGGCGCACAAACAATCACAGGAGTACGAGATGAAAAAGTTATGGGTAATGATGCTGCTGGCGGCGCCGTTGGCTGCGGTGGCTGCTGACGATCCGGATGCATCCTTCTACAAGAATGCGGCCGAGGCGGGTATTTCCGAAGTCGACGCCGGCACGTTGGCGCAGGACAAGGGCAATAATCAAGCGGTTAAAGATTTCGGCGCCATGATGGTTAAAGAGCATGGTGCGGCGAATGACAAGCTCAAGGCATTGGCTGCCACTAAGGGCATTTCGCTGCCGACCACGGCGAGCATCGGCCAGATGGCCACCAAGGCCAAGCTCGACGTATTGTCCGGCGACACCTTCGACAAGTCGTACATCAAGTCCCAGCTGAAAGGACATCGCGACACCATCGTTCTCTTGAAGAAGGAAATAGCGACAGGTCAGGATCCTGAGGCCAAGGCATTTGCCACCGCCACGCTGCCCGTCGTGCAGGCACACATGAAGAAGATCAAGGCGATCGCCGCGACCGAAGGTGTTTCGGCCTAGTCGTGTCCTCTCTCTAGTCGTGGCTGCGGAGCCGAATCGTCTCGATACAGCCGGCGGAAGGACAGTCTCTTCTCGTCGGCTGTTTCGTGCGTAGTCTGCCATCGTCCATTGGACCTGTGGAGCTGTGTCATGCCGAACTTCGACCCATTGCGATTCAGCCGTCACGCTGCGGAAAATGACGAATATAGAAGGGAGTTAATTGCGGCGTTGGCCTACTCCATCGCGGAAAAACGACATTTCGCTCCCGGATCGGCGGTGGACGATTGGCTGCAAGCGGAGGCAGAAGTCGACAGAGCTTTCGCACAGCGGCGTCATGCCCAATTGAAAGACATCGGCCAATGACTGCGACACCTCGCCCGACCAGGGAGTAGTCGCCGGCACTCGATGCGCTGCGGGCACGTCTCGTCGATTTACTCGGCGGTTCCAATTCGCTGACGAGGCAGGACCAGCAGCGTTTCGTAGCGCACGTCACGTTACAAAATAAAGTGACTTCCGGCGCGGCGCGAGATCTCTTCGACCGGTTAAGTCGAGAATTCGAACCCTGGCAAGGCCATGCCGAGGGGATGCTCCTCTGGATTTACCGGGGAGGTCCCTGGGATTTTGCGGCTGAACTCAATTTGAGCGGGATGTGACACGTCGACCGGGGTGTAACACGCTTATTGGTGCGTGACACGACGCACCTCTTTCACGATGCATGACCCGGCCTCGTCAACATCGTCCACGTCGGTTTCGAAAAAGTGCGTCGGTATTCCCGACGCGGTAGGTATGACGGCTATCGCCACCCGTTGGTCCGGGCAGAGGTCCAGGCACGACGTCAAAACGGCGCGTACCGCGCCCTTGCCGAATTCGTTCTTCGTCATGCGCTTGAGTTTGGACACCAGATGATGACTGGGATTTTTTTTCGAATCCGCGACGCGTCGACCACATTTTTCGCACACCAGCACGAGCGCGAGTTCGACGGGCGCGTCGGTGAGACGAACGAGAGAGTTCTGTTTGGGCATGCGAAAACCTTGTACGGTTGCGTTGGAGTCGATGGAGCATAGTGCCATTCCGGCGCACAGTTTGGCGGCCTATCGGGTATCGGTTATTTCCCACGCGCAATTACGACAACTTGCCTACACAAGCTGCGTCGCGCCCCGTACAGTCTGGTCGGTGCAGAGATGCGGTCGGTGTAAGGTCTGATGATGCGGTCGGTGTAAACTCCATGTGGATCGTCAAAGTCGCGCTACAGCGACCCTATACGTTCATCATGCTGGCCTGCCTGATCGTCATGCTGGGCGGCTTTGCACTCGTCAACACGTCGATCGACATCTTCCCGGAAATCAAGATTCCCATCGTCGCCGTGATCTGGCGCTATACGGGTTTGCTCCCCGATGAGATGGCGGACCGCATCGTGCTCGCGTCGGAGCGAACGGCGCAGACCACGGTCAACGACGTGGAACATACCGAATCGCAATCCGTCAACGGCATTTCGGTGGTCAAGTATTTCTTCCAGCCGAAAGCCAACGAAAGCCTTTCGATGGCGCAAATCATCGCGGCATCGCAGACTCAGCTGCAAACGTCACCGCCCGGCACCACACCGCCCTTCGTGTTGTCGTACAACGCATCCACCGTACCCATTTTGCAGCTCGCCCTGTCGAGCGAGACCATTCCCGAACAGGAGATCTTCGACCTCGGCAACAACGTCCTGCGCACCGCGCTGGCCACCGTGGCGGGTGCGTCGATCCCTTATCCCTACGGTGGCAAGCAACGCGACGTGCAGGTGGATTTGGATCCGCGCGAACTGCGCGCCCGCGGTCTGTCGGGCGACGACGTCGTCACGGCCATCGGCCAGCAAAATCTGATTCTGCCGGCCGGCACGGAAAAGATCGGTACTCAGGAATTGTTCGTCAAACTCAACGCCAGTCCGACGGCGATCGAGAAGCTCAACGATTTACCCGTCACGGCACGCAATGGCAGCGTGATCTATATTCGTGACGTCGCGCATGTCTGGGACGGCTATCAGCCGCAGACCAGCGTGGTACGGGTGGACGGCAAGCGTGCGATTTTGATGAGCATCCTGAAGACCGGAAACGCCTCGACGCTCGACATCATCAAGGGCATTCAGGCGAAGCTGCCGCCGGTCAAAGCCACCATGCCGAAGGACTTGAAACTCGCGGAGTTGAGCGATCAATCGGTGTTCGTCCGCGCAGCCATCAGTGGACTGATCCGGGAGGGGGTCATTGCCGCGGCACTGACCGGTCTGCTCATCCTGCTTTTCTTGGGCAGTTGGCGCAGCACGTTGATCATCACGATATCGATCCCGCTGTCCATTCTGGCTTCCGTGGCCTGTCTGTCCGCTCTCGGTGAGACCATCAACATCATGACGCTGGGCGGACTGGCGCTGGCGGTCGGCATCCTCGTCGACGATGCGACGGTCACCATCGAAAACATCAACTACCAACTCGAACAGGGCAAGGACGTCGAGGCAGCGGTTCTCGACGGCGCCAAGCAGATTGCCTTGCCGGCCCTGGTCTCGACGTTGTCGATCTGCATCGTGTTCGTGCCCATGTTCTTGCTCGCGGGTATCGCGAAATACCTGTTCATTCCGCTGGCCGAGGCGGTGATTTTCGCGATGCTCGCGTCCTATCTCTTGTCGAGGACGTTGATCCCCACCTTGGCCAAGTTTTGGTTGAAAAAGCACGACGATGCGGCTGATAACGCGCAACCAAAGAAGAACGGTCCGCTGACGCGCTTCCAGGCGGGTTTCGAACGGCGCTTCGATGCGTTGCGAGCCGGCTATTTCGCCCTGCTCGAAATGGCGATGGACAGCGGGGCGCGCTTCGCCGGTTTTTTCCTCCTCGCCATGGCACTGACCGCCTTGTTGGCGTTTCCGCTCGGGCCTCTGCCCGGATTGGGCCAGGATTTCTTTCCGAGCGTCGATGCGGGGCAATTGAAACTTCACCTGCGGGCCAGCACGGGTACCCGCATCGAGGAGACCGCGGTGCTTTGCGACGCGGTCGAAAAGACCATCCGGCAGATCATTCCGGCGAGTCAGCTGACGAACATCGTGGATAACCTGGGTCTGCCTTATAGCGGTATCAATCTGGCGTACAGCACGTCGGCGCCGGTGGGGCCGGGGGATGCGGATATATTCATCAATTTAAACAAGCAGCATTCCTCGGTGCAGGGCTATCAGAGTGCGCTGCGGGCGAAGCTGACCGCCATTTATCCCGGCGTTTCCTTTCAATTCCTGCCAGCCGACATCGTCAGTCAAATCTTGAATTTCGGCCTGCCCTCGCCGTTGGATATCAAGATCTCCGGTCCCGACGTGGAAGGCAATCGGGCCTTGATGAACCGTTTGGTGCCGCAGATAGCCGCCATTCCCGGCGCGGTCGACATTCATGTCCAACAGCCCTACGACTATCCGGAAATCAACGTCGATGTGGACCGTACGAAGGCCACGTTGCTGGGTCTGACGCAACAAAACGTCGCGACCAACATGCTGGTATCCCTGTCCGGCAGTTTTCAAACGTCACCGTCTTTCTGGATCGATCCGAAAAACGGCACGCAGTACAACGTCGTGTCGCAAACGCCGCAATTCGATCTCACGTCGCTCAACGACCTAGGCAATACGCCGTTGAGCCAGGCGATGGGCACCACCGCGGCCGCGAACGGCGGTGCACAAATCCTCTCGAGCGTCGCCAGCATGCATCGCGGCGTCGCTCCGAGCACGGTCAGCCACTACAACGCACAGACCACCTTCGATATCTACGGGGCCGTCCAAGGAGTCGATCTGGGGTTCGTCGCCGGCAAGATTCAACACATACTCACGGAGACGCAGAAGCATCTGCCGAAGGGCTCGACTCTCGCTCTCAAGGGTCAGGTCGAAACCATGAAGCAGTCCTTCAGCGGCCTGTTGTTCGGTCTCATCGCAGCCATCGTGCTGGTCTACATGCTGATCGTGGTCAATTTCCAGTCGTTGCTCGATCCGCTCATCATCATCAGTGCGCTGCCGGCGGCATTGGCGGGAATCGTGTGGATGCTGTTTTTGACCCATACATCGGTGAGCGTGCCGGCGTTGACCGGTGCCATCATGTGCATGGGCGTCGCGACTGCGAACAGCGTGCTGGTCATCAGTTTTGCGCGCGAGCAGATGTCGGAGGGCAAAGATGCTCGGGCGGCGGCATTGGAATCCGGTTTCACCCGCCTACGTCCGGTGATGATGACCGCCATGGCGATGATCATCGGCATGATTCCGATGGCGCTCGGACTCGGCGAAAGCGGCGAACAGAACGCGTCGTTGGGGCGTGCCGTCATCGGCGGTCTGATTTTCGCGACCTTCGCGACGTTGTTTTTCGTACCCGTCGTGTTCACTCTCATTCACGGACGCGACAAGCCCGCGAAGGCGCAGTCCGCGGAGCATTCCGATGGCCGATGAGCCCACCCACGAAAAGCCGCCCGAGCGGCAGGAGCCGCCGCGGGCGCGCGAACCGCAGGAGTCGCCTAGTCAACATGTGGACAAGAAACGTTTGAAACGCAACTTCAAGATTTTCCTCACGATACTCATCGTCGTCGCGGTGGCGCTCGGTGTTTGGGGCGTGATGAGCCGGCTCGTGTCGCGTTCGGATCTGCAGAAAACCACCGATACAAACGCGGAATTGACGGTGATCACGGCGAAGCCCACCTTGAGCGACAGCGGCGATGAACTGGTGCTGCCGGGCACCGTCACGGCATACGTCGAGGCGCCCATCTATGCGCGCACCAGTGGTTACGTCAAAGCGTGGTACACGGACATCGGAACCCGGGTAGAGAAGGGGCAATTACTCGCCTTGATAGAAACCCCGGAGGTCGATCGGCAGTTGAAGCAGGCACAGGCGGACCTCGCCACGGCACAGGCGAATTCGACGTTGGCGAAGAGCACCAACGAACGTTGGCAGAGACTGTATGTCACGCGATCGGTGTCCAAGCAAGATGCCGACGAGAAAGCGGGCGATGCCGCAGCCAAGTCGGCAAGCGCCGATTCCGCCGCCGAAAACGTCGGCCGGTTGAAGGAACTCGAGGGCTTCCGACGGGTGGTAGCACCGTTCGCCGGGGTCGTCACCGCGCGCAATACGGACGTCGGCAGCCTCATCAATGCCGGCCAGGCCGCCAATACCGAATTGTTCAGAGTGGCCGATATCCGCCGTTTACGCATCTTCGCGCAGGTGCCCGAGGCGTATGCCGTCGCCACGACCGCGGGCCTCAAGGCCGAACTGCATTTCGAGGAGCATCCCGGTATGTCCTATCCTGCGGATACGGTGCGAACCTCCAAATCGCTGGATCCGAGCGCGCGCACCTTGCAGGTCGAACTGAAGCTCGACAATCCCAAAGGCGAGTTCTTTCCGGGTGCGTACACGGAGGTCCATTTCAAACTTCCGGCGAGTGTTCAAACCTGGCGGTTGCCGGCGAACACCGTGCTCTTCCGCGCCGCGGGCTTGCAGGTGGCGACGGTCGATGCCGATCACAAGCTCAAGCTGAAAAACATCCAAGAGGGACGCGACTTCGGCAAGACCGTCGAAGTGCTCACCGGCGTCGACGGTCAAGACGACGTCATCGTGAATCCCCCCGACTCGGCTTTCGATGGCACGCCGGTACGGGTGGCCGAGCCCCCGCCGCAGCCTACGCAAAGTACGCCTAGCTCATGAGTTACCGCCGGGCAGGCTCGCTTGTCGCGCTGGCCGGCGCTTTGACGGCATGTTCGTTCGCACCGGTCTACCAGGTGCCGGACAGCGTGCCGCCGCCGGCGCAGTACCAGGGTGTGGCCGATTGGCGGCCGGCACAGCCGCGTGATGCCGCGCCGCGCGGCGCCTGGTGGGAGGTCTTCGCAGATCCGACCTTGAACGACTTGCAGCGCCAGGCGGGCGATGCGAATCAAAGTCTCAAAGCCGCTTTTGCACGTCTGCAGCAAGCCCGCGACGACACGCGGATCGCAAGCGCCGACTTGTTCCCAACCCTGACGGCCGGGGGCTCGTTCACGCGGGCGCGCGCATCGCCTTATTCGCCACGCTTTCCGGCCGGCGCGCCGACGTTGGGCAACGACTACGATTTGGAAGCGGATTTCTCGTACGAAGTGGATCTGTGGGGGCGGGTGCGCAACCAAGTCGCCTCGGCGCGCGCCAACCAACAAGCGAGCGCGGCGGACTTGGCCACCGCCGAACTGGCGCTGCGTGCGGAACTGGCGACGGACTACTTCACTTTGCGCAGCGACGACCAACAACAACTGTTGCTGGATCAAACTGTGGATGATTACGTGCAGGCACTGCAGGTCGAACAGAATTTGTTCGATGGCGGGGCCGCCGTTTTGAGCGACCTTGCGCAGGCGCAAGCGCAATTACAGGGTGCGCGTTCGCAAGCCGCCGACATCCGCTTGCAGCGGGCGCAGACCGAACATGCCATCGCCGTCCTGGCGGGGCAGAATCCGTCGACGTTCCACTTGCCCAGCAACCCCTTGGCCGTGGACGCAGCGCCGCCGACGGTGGCGCCGGGCATTCCGTCGACATTGTTGGAGCGTCGGCCGGACGTGGCTGAAGCCGAGCGCCGGGTCGCCGCCGCCAATGCACAAATCGGCGTGGCCCGTGCGGCCTATTTTCCGCAGGTAACCCTGGTCGCCTCGGCCGGCTGGAACAGCGTCAACCGCTCGGTCTTCCTCGATTCGCCGAGCCGCTTTTGGCAGTTCGGACCCCAGGTGAGTTTGCCGCTGTTCGAAGGCGGGCGCTTGGTCGCGCAGACCGACCGTACGAAGGCCGTATTCGCGGAACAAGTGGCCAATTATCGTAATACCGTACTGACGGCTTATCAGGACGTCGAAGACAATTTGTCGGCTTTGAGCCAGCTGCAGGAGGAAAGCGTGTCCGAAGCCGCCGCAGTGGTCGCCACTCAGGTGGCCGCACAGCAGGCCCGGATTCGCTATGCCGAAGGTCTCGTGACCTATCTGGAGGTGGCGAGCACGGAGACCGCGTTGTTGCAGGCGCAGCTGTCGGCAAACACCATCGAGGCGCGGCGCATGGCGGCCAGCGTGCTCTTGATCAAGGCGTTGGGCGGCGGATGGCAGGCGTCGTAGGCAACGTCGCGTCGCTTAAGGCTTGGCGGGTGGCGCTGCAGTTCCCGCTGCCACACCCGGCTTTACCGTACCGTTCGGCAACGGCACGGCGATTGGTGCGACCGCGACTTTGGCGACGCCGTTTTCCGGCTTGATACCGATGCGTGCGGCGGTGGCGGGCGATAAGTCGACGATCCGTCCCTTTACGTAAGGCCCGCGGTCTTCGATTTTGACGACCGCGCTTTTGCCGGTATCCAAATCGGTGACCTTGGCGGTGGTACCCAACGGCAACGTTTTGCTCGCGGCGTTATTTCCTTCAGGCTGCATCGGTTTTCCGTCGGCCATTTTCTTGCCGGCGAATTTTTTGGCGTAGAACGAACCCTTGCCGACCCGCTTGCGACCCGACAGATCGAGCGCCGGCTTGTCTGCCGTGGCGCCGGGCGCGGCATGCGCTTCGGGTGCCGGAGGCGGCGTCGAGTCAGCCGCCGCGGCCGGTTGCAAGCCTCCTACCAGACCGAGGGCGCAGGCCCCCAGGAGGATGCCAAGAACGTGCGTCGATGATCGACTACTGCGCATGATTTAAGTGCCGCTCCCTGCCGCGCCCACCGGTTGAGCGCCGGCTTTGTGGAGCGGTGCGACGAATGAATCGAATTTCAAACTGATTACCGAGCCGGAATCCTGGTGCGGTATGCAGGTGGTTTTGCTGTCGACCTCTCGAGTCGTGAACAACGGCAACACCTTGTCCTTGAACTGTTCGACCAATTCGCAATCGCCGGTCGCCAATTCGAGAGGGCTTCGCGCAGCGAGAAGAACCGGCCGCCAGGTACCGTCCACCGTGCTGCCCGGTGCCGCATCCGCGGCCGGCGGAGTCAACGTATAAAAGGTCAGGTGAGCGTTGGCGAAGGGATCGGGGCGCCCATATTCCGACGCGCACGCACCGGGATAGGACTTCACGTCGGCGCGAGCTCCCGCGGCGATCAACAGCATTTTCAACTTGTCGGCGAGCCCGTCGCAGGAGTAAGTCGTGGTGAAGCCGAGGAACTGAAACGCATAATCATGTTTCTGCCAGATGCCGGGGGCCGCGTCGGCGACTCCGGCGAAGCAAAGTGCGCTGCCGCCGAGCAATGTGATCCATCTCGAGCAAATCTTCATGGCCGTTCCTCAAGCTTTAAGCGTGTTGTCGAGGGCCACGATCGCCCCGACAAGGTGATAAAAAGTGCTCGCCGGCGCATCGGCATCGACGAGCTGTCCCGAGGGCAGCTGCACGTCCAACCAAAGTCCGCGCACGGGGGTGCGCAGATACGGAAACAAGCTCGCGGCTGCCGCGACCGCCATGGCCCAGTAGCGCTCCTCGCCGGTGAGCTGCGCCGCCAACAAGGCCGCTTTGAGCCGCTCGGTCTGCGGCCAGAAGCGCGCGTTAGCGTCGTGGATCGAGAAATCATCCAACAACGCATTGATCGCCACTCCCCGGTGAACGCCGAATGTCTCGCCGATCGTAATGAGTCGTAATGCCGCCTCACGCAAGGGCCCCGGGTGCTTAGACGCGGAGCGCAGCAACAGCCACGCCCATTCGAATTGATGGCCCGGCTCGATGATGCGACCGGCAATCCCCGCCGTCGGCTGCCAGTTGGCCGCAAACGATTCGCCGAGCGCGCCGGTATCCGAACGGATGAACCTGTTCACCGCCAGTTCGACAAGATTGCGGACCCAGGTGTTCCATTTCGAATCGCTACCGATGTCCGCCCACGCCAGGCACGCTTCGAGCAGATGCATGTGCGGATTCGACTCGAACGGTCCGTCCGCTTCAGACGAATGGAACGCGCCCGCGCCGTCCGCCAGCCGTGATTCGATCGCCTCGCGCAGGGCGATGGCGCGCACTTCGAAAGATTCTCGCGCACCGAGTGGGCCGGCCGCCGCGGCAAGCCCAAGCAGCGCGAATGCCTGATCGTAGAGCACGGCCCGCTCGTCCAACGGCGCGCCGTCGACGCCCACCAGGCTGCGGAACAAGCCGTCGGAGCGCAGGTAATGCGCGTAAAAATACTGCATGCCGCGCTCGACGATGCCGCGCACATCGCCGTCCCAACCGAACTGGGGCGCCTGGGCAAACGCGTAAATCTGGCGTGGATGAACCCGGGCACGACGCGCGTGCGGCAAGCCCGCGCCGTCTCGACCGAGTGTTTCGATGAAGCCGCCTTGCCGCGGGTCGATACCGTGATGCGCCCACAACGGATAGGCCGCCTCGGTCAACCAAGCGACCAGCTTGGCATGCATCGCGCGCAGTTCAGTCTTGGATTCTTGCAGCGTCATCGAAGACCCTATCATGGGGGAATTGTGCCATGAGTTGGGGGTACCGCCCAACCTTTGGCGCTCCATTCGGCCAAGGTCGTCGGCGGCGATTCTCGTGCCGGCCCTGGGATCGTAGGTCACAATGCCGCGACGAACGAAACTTTGCGGGGAACTGGTTCATGAAACGACAGGTTTGGGTGTGGTTCGGGAGCTGTTTCCTGAGCGCCGCGCTGCTCGCGGTTGCGCAGCGCCAAGCCGCCGCCGCGCCGACTGCGACGGCCGCGAGACCCATAGTGGTGTTCGCCGCAGCCTCGCTGACCGACGCTCTGCAAGAATTGGCCGATGATTTCGGCACGACGTCGGGAATCAGGGTGCGGCTATCGTTCGCCTCCAGTTCCGTGTTGGCTCGGCAGATCGAGGGCGGGGCGCCCGCAGACGTCTTTTTATCCGCCGACATCGAATGGATGAACTATCTGGCGACCCGCAACCTGCTGCAGACGGGATCGCGGCACGACCTGCTCGGCAACCAATTGGTGCTGGTGGCTTCCGCCGAGAGCACGGTGGAACTGAAAATCGAACCGGATTTCGATTTGGCCGCCGCGCTTGGCAACGCCCGGCTCGCCACCGGAGATCCGGATTCGGTTCCCGTGGGCCGTTACGCACGCGCGGCGCTGACCTCCTTGGGCGTGTGGAATTCGGTGCGCACCCGAATCGTGGGAGCAGAGAACGTCCGCGCCGCGCTGGTCTTGGTGGATCGCGGCGAAGCACCGCTCGGCATCGTCTACAAGACCGACGCGCTGATCGACAAGCAGGTGCGCATCGTCGACCAGTTTCCGGCGGATAGTCATCCCCCAATCACCTACCCGATGGCACTCACCGTCAACGCGGGAGCCGATGCGGGCAGGTTCGCTGATTTCTTACGCTCATCGACGGCCGACGCGGTTTTCGTCAAGTTCGGTTTCGTCCCGTTGCATTGATGAGCGAACCGTCGTCGCTGGCGATTCTCATCGAGGACGAGCGTCAGATCAGGCGCTTCGTTCGCACGGCGTTGGAAGCGGAGGGTTGGGCGGTCGTCGAGGCGGAAACCATGCGGCAAGGCTTGGCCGATGCCGCAACCCGCAAGCCCGATCTGATCATATTAGATCTGGGGCTGCCCGATGGCGACGGCATGGATTTCATTCGGGACGTGCGTGGGTGGTCGAGCGTGCCCATCATCGTCTTATCGGCCCGGGTCGGTGAAAAAGACAAAATCGGCGCACTCGACGCGGGCGCCGACGACTATCTGACCAAGCCCTTCGGCCTGGGTGAATTGTTGGCGAGAGTGCGGGCGGCTTCGCGGCGGCAACAGAGTGTCGGTGCAGCCGCGAGTTCGATCGTTCGCTTCGGCGCCGTCATCGTCGATAAGAGCTTGCGCACCGTCCTCAAAGACGACGCGCCGGTTCATTTGACTCCCATCGAATATCGCCTGCTCACGCTGCTGATGGCGAATGCCGAGAAAGTAGTCACTCATCGGCAAATTTTGCGTGAGGTATGGGGTCCTTCCCATGCCGAGGATAGTCACTACGTCCGCGTATACATGGGTCATCTGCGGCACAAACTCGAGGACGATCCCGCGCAACCCAAACACATCCTCACCGAGACGGCCGTCGGTTATCGATTCGTTCAGGCCCCGCGCAGCTGACCCGCATGGCGCATACGGCGCCGTGCTCGCTCGAGGTCTTCCGCGCTGTCGACGTCCGCCGCAGCGGACGGCAGAGTCAACAACGACGCCTGGCTGGACGGTATGGCGCGGACGACGTCGCGCAGGCCGCGCTCGCCCGTGACCTCGAGCGCCCGGGCAAACAAACAGCGTGGGAGAATCAGCGGAGTTGCCGCGCCGGCGCCCACCCGTCGCGCGACGAGGCAGCGCCGCCGACCGCGCCAGCGCGCAATCAGCCGCTCGATATCGCGCCTGTCGAGTTGCACCAGGTCGACTGGCAGCAGCAGCACCGCGGGTGCATGTCGGGCTCGACGGATACCCAGGCGCACCGAACTCGACAATCCGGTGTCCCGCTGCCGATTGTCGACGAAGGTCGCCACGTGCGCAGGCACACCGATGCGATAGCGCGGCGAACGGGGAGGGATCACCACCATGATGCGCGACCGTCCCGCATAGGGCTGCAGGATGCGGATCGTGCGTCTCAGCAGACTTGACCCATGAACGCGTGCCAACGCCTTGGGCTCGCCCAAGCGCCGGGAGAATCCGGCGGCGAGCACGACGATTTGCGGAACGGACCGAGTCGAGACAATCATTGGTATGATCCAGCCATGCCCAGGGATTCCGCGAGTTTAAAGTACCGGCCGTTCTTGACGCCGATTTGGCTCACCGTCATGGGTGCCGCATTGGCCGGCATTTTCCTGCTGTTCGCAGTCTGGCTCTGGGGCACCGCCGATTCGACGCTGGTGGTCGTGGTCAGGCACGCGGAGAAAGAGCTCAACGCCGGCCTCGATCCGCCCTTGACGCCTGCCGGACAAGAGCGCGCCGCCGCACTCGCTCGTCTGTTCGGTGCCGCCTCTCCGGTCGGCCGCATCGATGCCATTTATGCGTCACCCGCACGGCGTAATCGAATGACCGCCGCGCCGCTTGCGGCGCTGCTGGGATTAACGCCCATCGTGACATCGATGAGCGATACGCGTGGCTTGGCGCATCGCGTTTTGCACGAGCACGCGGGCGGGCGCATCTTGGTCGTCGAACACGGCGACACGCTGACCGATCTCGTGGCGGCGTTGAGCGGTACGGAAGTCGCGCCGCTGGCCGATCAGGACTATGGCACTCTCTACATCGTGTCGGTACCACGCATCGGTCATTCCAACGTCTTGCGGCTGCGGTATTAATCGCGCCGAATTGGGCGCACGCCGATATTTTGGCTTGCGCGGGTCTTTGCTGCTAGTATTCGTGACCCTTTTCCGGGGGAGTAGCTCAGTTGGGAGAGCGTCGCGTTCGCAATGCGAAGGTCGAGGGTTCGATCCCCTTCTCCTCCACCAAAAGTCGAGGCCGGACCGATGTCCGGCCTTAATTCTCCCGCCTCGGTAGCTCAGTGGATAGAGCGAGTGCCTCCTAAGCGCTAGGTCGCAGGTTCGATTCCTGCCCGGGGCACCATCATGCTATGGTTCCCTGATGCAAGACGAGGCGGACATCATCATCAACGGGACGAAGCTCACGGATGCGCAGTCCATGACCGTGCGCGTCGCGGTCGACACGCTCGCCAACGTGCTTGCGGAAGGCTTGTCCTTGGATGGCGAAGATAAGGGCATGGCCGAACGCTACGCGAGTTCGTTGAGCGCGATCCAGGATCTGTTGGACAGCCGCGCGGAGCGGACGCAGTGACGCTCGGCGAGTGACGCGGCCGCCGGGTCAATTCTTGAGGCATTGTTCGAAGCGTTGATCGACTCGATTGGCATACCATTCGGTCGTCAGTTTGCGGGTGATCTTGGGGCCGTGTAAGTCGATTTGCGGGATCGCGGCGCGCGGCAGGGTCGTGCGCTCCGCCTGCTCCGCCAACGCAAATGACTGTTGATAGAGCCGCGACCGTTCGAACTCCGGTTTTCGACCTTGCGCCAGAGCCTCGTGAATCGCGGTGTCGCTGAGGCCGAGACGGGCGGCCAGCGAACGGGCCGCCAGTTCGGTGGCGCCTGTCGCGCGACCCTCGTTGTCGGGCGGCAACAAGGATCCGTCGGCCGTCAACGGTATGCCGGAGGCGTAGCTTATGGCGCGTTGAAACGCGGCATCCCGACTCGCATATTGGCCGGCGTTGAAATCCGCAAAACGATATAGGTAGGCATCGTAGGGCGCGGTGTAGGCCAACAAATGGGCGACTCCGAAATAGACTCCCCCGCGACGGGTGAAGACCTCATCGGCGATGCTGACCTGCACGGGATAAGGATACTGGTGGGACGCCGCGAATTGTTCGGCGAACACGATATGCACCTGCATGGGACCGCGCGTGCGGATCGGATTGCGATCCGTGAACAGCGTCCGGCCGAGCGGCACCGCGGCGATGAAATCCTCGTAAATATCACTGAGTTCTCGTTCGGTTCTGGCGTGATCGATACGCTCGCCATAGCTGCGACCCGTCGGCGACTTCAGTTGCAGAACGCCATGCACGACCAGGCGCGGCACGCGCGCATGCGCGGCCCGCGCGTCGATCTCCTGCCAGGCGATGGCGGGCAAATGCGGGATGACGGGATCGACTCGAAAGCCCGACTCCTGTTCGATCACCGCGACGACCGCGCAAATATTCTCGTGCGAGGGTGCGATTCCCAACACCGTAAACGCCGCATAGAGATCCGTGGTCCAACCGGCGCGATCGGGCAAGGTACGCGGCAGCGAGTGGTCGATGGCGGCGCGTGCCTCGAGTGCATCGATGGCAGCGGGCGCCGTGCGGTGCTGGCTCGCGCATCCGGCGAGAAATAGTACCGCCAAGCTCATGCCGCGAAGACACAGCGGGACCAGGCCGCGCGCGGGAAAAAACATCATTGATTGAATATTTCCTGCAATCGTAACAAGATGACGCCGGTTTGCTATGCCAAGCCGGGGAGCCTGCGATGGGAGATCTCGATGCCGAGCGCCTTGCGCTAGCGGAACATTTCAGCGGCCGGCGCGTCGCGATTCTTGAGGCCTGGAGCCATTCCGTCAAGCGAGATCCCGCAGTGAGCGCTGCGACGGCGTTGCCACGCGCGCAGATGGTCGATCATATCCCCGAAATTCTCACCACCTTCGAGCGTGAATTGGTCAAGGTACCCGCCGACGGCGCGCCGCCGGCACGCAACGCCGCACAAGCGTCCGCCGCGGCGCACGGGTTACAGCGCTGGCAGCAGGGCTATGATCTGCGTCAAGTGACCCGCGAACTCGGCAAGCTCAACGAGTGCGTGGTCGCCGAATTGGACGACTACGCAGCGCGCACGTCGACCGTGTCGCCGAGCGTCATCACGGCCGCCCGGCGCGTGTGGGCGACGCTGTGCACCACCGGCATCGAGGCGAGCGTGGGGCAATATTTTCAGCTGCAACAGCAGGACGCCGCGGGACAGGTCGAGGATCTCGAAAGCGCGTTGCGGGCGATCCGCGAACTCGAGCGGCAAAGAGCCGACCTATGGCAGCAAGCCGCGCACGATCTGCGCGGAAATCTCGGGGTCGTTGCGAATGCGACGGTGGGTCTCGCGCACGGCGGGATGCGCGAATCGACCCACGACGATTTCGTGCGCATCCTGATGCGTAACGTGACCACGCTGCATCACTTGCTCGACGACGTCACCAGTCTGGCCCGCCTGCAAGCCGGCCGCGAACACCGCCAGATCGAGCCACTCGACCTGTCGCCCATCTTCCAGCAACTCTGCGAGGGCGTGCAGCCGCTGGCCCTGCAGCGACGGCTGTTCCTGCGCTGCGATGGGCCGGCGGGATTCGCCGCCGACGGCGATGCGGTCAAGATTCGCCGCATCGCCCAAAACTTGGTGCTCAACGCGGTCAAATACACCCGGGCGGGCGGGGTGACGGTGAGCTGGGGCGATGGCGATGCTCGCGATGCCGGGCGCTGGGAGCTGCGTATCGTCGACACCGGGCCGGGTTTTCATACGAATTCAGGCAAGCCGCTGGCCGATGCCCTCGGCAAAGATTCACAGTCCGCCGCGCCGACCGTCGCCCAGCCTGAGTCTTTCGCCGGTGGTATTGCCGGAGCCGGTGAAGGCATCGGCCTGTCGATCGTCAAGCGCTTGTGCGAACTGCTGGATGCCACGATCGAGACCGAATCGGTACCGAACGTGGGGACGACATTTCGGATTTTATTTCCCCGCCAATACGCCGAATGACGCAACGTTGGAGGTTATGCCTGCTGTGCGTCGTGCTGCCGTTGCTCGCGCATGCAGAACCCGACGCTCCCTATCTCGGTTACAGCGCGCGCGGTGCGCTCGTTGAAGCCGTCTGGGAGAAGAAATTCCGTGACGGTATTGCGCCCGACGCCATCCGCGACAACATGCGGCGGTTGAGCGCACGACCGCATCACGTGGGCTCGCCGTACGACAAGGACAACGCCGAATGGATCCTTGCGAAATTCAAGTCCTGGGGATTCGACGCCAAAATCGAAACCTTTCAGGTGCTGTTCCCGACGCCGAAGACACGCGCCCTCACCCTGGTGGCGCCGACGCCGTTCCAGGCGGCTCTCAAGGAACCGGTGGTGCCGGCGGACCCGACGACGGCGCAAAGCGACGAGCAGCTGCCGACCTATAACGCCTATTCGGCCGACGGGGACGTAACGGCGCCGTTGGTCTACGTGAATTACGGCAGCCGGGAAGATTACGAAGCCCTCGACCGGCTTGGCATCTCCGTCAAGGGCGCCATCGTCATCGCGCGGTATGGCCAAAGCTGGCGCGGCATCAAGCCCAAGGTGGCGGCGGAACATGGAGCGATCGGCTGCATCATCTACTCCGATCCGAGCGGCGACGGTTACGTCAAGGGCGATGGCTTTCCGGACGGCGGTTGGCGGCCTGCCGGCGGAGTACAACGCGGCAGCGTCATGGATACGGATTATCCGGGCGATCCCTTGACGCCCGGCATCGGCGCAACCGCATCCGCAAAACGTCTGGCGCTGAAGGACGCCAAGACCATCACGAAGATACCGGTAATGCCCATATCGTACGCGGACGCTTTGCCGCTGCTCGCGGCATTGCGGGGACCGGTCGCTCCGGAGAGCTGGCGGGGCGGACTCGCGATCACCTATCACATCGGGCCGGGACCGGCGGTGGTGCATCTGCAGGTGACGTCGAACTGGGACATCAAGTCGATCTACGACGTGATTGCCACGTTGAAGGGCGGAAGCTCGGGCGGCCAATGGGTGCTGCGCGGCAACCACCACGATGCCTGGGTGAACGGCGCCGACGATCCGATCTCGGGCCAAGCGGCCATGCTCGAAGAGGCGCGCATGCTCGGCCAATTGCATGCGCAGGGCTGGACCCCCGCGCGTACCATCATCTACTGCGCATGGGATGGCGAGGAGCCGGGACTGTTGGGATCGGTGGAGTGGGTGGAGACGCATCTGGCCGACTTGCAGGCGCATGCGGTGGCGTATCTGAATTCGGATGGCAACGAACGCGGCTACCTGTCGGCCGGCGGCACGCAGGACTTACAGAATTTCGTGAGCGGCGTAGCTCGCGAGGTGCGCGATCCGGAAACGCCGATGTCGGTGTTTACTCGCGCTCACCTGGTCCGCATCGCAAAGGCCAAAGATGCGGACGAACGCGCCGACCTGCGTAAACGCGGCGATCTGGTTCTCGAGGCGCTCGGCGACGGCTCGGATTTTACGGCGTTCCAGGATTATGCGGGCATACCGACGCTGGACCTGTCGTTCGGGGATGAACCGGACGGCGATCAGTATCATTCGATCTACGACGACTTTTATTGGTATACGCGCTTCGTCGATCCCGATTTCGTCTACGGCCGGGCGCTGGCGCAGACTGCCGGCAGCGCAATCCTGCGCCTCGCGGACGCAGATTTGATACCGGTGGACTACGCGCCGCAAGCCGAGGCGATCGCGAAGTACGAAGCCGAACTTGAAAAGCTGCTGAAAGACAAACAAGACGAATTTGCGGAGCGCAATCTGGAGTTACAGGAAGGCGTGTTCGTGGCGCTGAACGATCCGCGCCGCCCCACGAGTCCACCGCCTCCGCAAATCGTGCCGCCCTACATGAATTTCGCGCCGCTAAAAAATGCACTCGACGGCCTGAAAAAGAGTGCCGACCATTATTCGCAAGCTCTCGCTACGTTCAAAGCCAAGGGGGCACCGACGCTATCCGAGGCATCTCTACAACTCGTCAACGCGGATTTGCTGCGCGTATCGCGACTGTTTTTAAGTGACAAAGGTCTGCCCGAACGACCCTGGTTCAAGAATCAGATTTATGCGCCCGGAGCATATACGGGATACGGCGCAAAACCGATTGCGGCCGTGCGCGAATACATGGACCGGGCAATGTGGCATGAAGCGGACGCGCAGATACCCCAGGTGTCGCATGTGATCGACGCGGTGGCCGCCGGTATCGACACCGCGGCGACGGATTTGGAGCGCGTTCTCGCGGGACCGGCGAGCTAGCCGCCGACGTTGCGGCGGGGGATGGTCTCGAGATCCTTCTCGCCGTGGCACTGACGAAGATACACGCTCAACGCCATATGCTGAGCCGCGATGTGCGCGTCATACGCCAGCAACTGGGGGCCGGTCGCACGCCCGAATCGATCCAGCACGTCGGTGCACCATCGTTCGATGAGATGGCGCACCTTGAGGGCCCGCGTTTGGGACTCGGCGTGCCGATCGAAGGGATCGGCGTCTATCTCGTCACCTGCCCGCGCCAGCACGGCCTCGATTCCCCACGCCACCGCCTGCAGCGCTCCCACGTGCGCTCGGGAATGAGGATCGCGGCGGTTCAAGCCGGCGGCCGCATCGATCAGCGCCAGAGCCCCGCCCGCCCAACACGCCGCCGGGCCGATCGCACCGTGCCAGAAGCCGGGGCGCGTCAGGTACCAGTCCGCGGTACCCACGAGCGCGCCGGCAGGCAGCGTCACCGCGTCGAAGGACACGGGTCCGGTCGCCGTGTCGGCGAGTGCCGGGCTCGCCCACGTCGACGGCAGCACGCGAATCCCGTCGCGTTCGACGGCGAGCTCGAACAACAGGATGGAATCGTCGCCGCGCGCCGTCACCAACGCGCCGGCAACGAACGGCGCTCCGCTGCAATACTGTTTGATGCCGTCAAGCTGCCAATCGCCGTTCGGCAGTTGCCTGGCCGTGACCGGACCGGTCGGTCCGTCCGATGCCCATACTCCGTACAACGCGCCGGCGCGCGCCGAGCGTCCGGCTTCGGCCAAAATGGCCATGGCATCGGCGTGGCCCTCCGCGATCCGGGCAAAAGCCAAATCTTGCCGACCAAAACCGGCGAGTGCCCGGTGGCGCTCGGCGGTCCTGCCGGCGCCGGGCAGAGGCAGCAGGTTCTGCCCCTCGGCGGCAAAACGCCTGCTGCGCGCCGCGAACTCACCCACGGTCGAGCGTCATGCGCCTGCGCAGGGTGTCGGCGAAACCGCCCACGGCGCGACCTTGCAACCTGGCGCTGGTCGTAACGACGCTGTCGACGCAGGCGCGCAAGCGCCAGCCGCCGAGGCTCAGGCGACCCCATAAACAGTGATCCTCGGCCACCGTGACGTGGCTCCAGCCGCCAACGTCCAGATACGCATCCGCACGGACTCCCAGATTCGCCCCATGGACGTGGGCATGGGTGCCGTCGCTGCGCAGTTCATAGGCGTCGCCATGCACGCGAAGCACATCCGCGCGATGTTCGTCCGGGTCGAGTCGTACGATGCCGGCGACGGCGCTGGTATCCGCGTCGGCATGCGCAAGATGAGTTTGCAGCCAGTCGCAGGGTACGTGCGTATCGGCGTCGGTGTTCGCCAACCAGACATGCCGTGGCTCACGTTCGCGAAAATGACTCATCACGGCGGCGGCGCCGAGCCGGCGCGCCGTACCCGGGGAGCGCGGCGCGCATTCGAGCACCTCGCCATACGGTCCCAGCGCACGGCGTGCGCGACCCACCGTGTCATCGGTACACGTATCGGCCACGATGACCATCCACAACTGCGCACCGCGCTCACAGGCTTCATAGGATGCGAGTACGGTAGCGACACAGCGCTCGATGGTGAGTTCCTCGTTTTGCGCGGGGACGACGACCCCGATGGCCCAGCCGTCGGCGGGAATCATGCGCTGCGCCACGCGTCGATCCGAAAGCCGTCGTATCGGGTCCCCCCTAACCAAGTCAGCGGCAGGACGCTCAGCAGTTCCGCATGCACGATATCGCCGTGCAATACGTGATCGGGGCTGGTCCCCAGCCAATGCGCCGCCAAAAAATCGCCGCCGCGCGCCAGCCGGGCCGCCAAATCCCGGGCGAGGTCGCCCAGTTGAGCCGCGCTGAAGTAATAACCGATTTCACTGAACATCACGAGGTCGAACGGACCTGCGGCATGCTGCGTGGCCAGATCCGCACACTCGATGCTGACGTTGTCGAACTGCGCGCAGCGCCGGCGCGCACGCTCGACCGCCGACGGCGCCAAGTCGCAAGCCACGACCCGGCCGCAGCGGGGGGCGAGTTGCGCCGTGAGTTCGCCCACCGAGCATCCGGGCTCGAAGGCACGGGCATAAAAGGGCCGCGGCAGCGAGTCGACGATGGTCCGGTAGCGCGCACGTTCATACGCCGATGCGGAAAAATTCCACGGATCCGGATTGGCGCGATACAGACTTTCGAACGCCGCGGCTGAGCAGGACGCCGGCTTCTCGGAATTCATAAAATGAACGCTTCGTAGCTTCGTTCGAAATAGGTGAGCACGTGGCGCGGCACGATGGGCGCGCCGTGCGGCGGTCGCAGCTGCGATGCAAAGCACTCGATGGCGCGCGCCTTGGCGCGCTGCGCATCGCGCGACAATGCAAACCGCCGCCAATTCAATTCGGGCATCGAGGGTGGATCCGTGTGATGCCAGGTCCACACGGGATACCGCGCGATGGCAATGTCGTGGGCGCGTGCCAGGCCGCAGCAAACGTCGCCCACGGTATCGTGATCCGGGTGACCATCCGCTTCATACGGGGCTATCAACGTTACGGATGGCTCGAGCAGCGCGAGCAGGGCGTTTCTCAGTCGATTCGCATGGTGGCGCACCGCGCCGTCGGGCAGCCCGATGCGTAGCAGGGAGACATGCAAGGGAGCCAACTTGCGCAAGGCGCTGACCAACTCTTCGCGTCTGATCAGATCGAGGCCCGGCCAGCCGGCGTATGCCGCCTCGCCGTCGGTTACGCTGACCACGGTGACGGATCCTCCGCGGGCGGCCCACGAGTGAATCAAGCCGCCCGCGCCCAACACCTCGTCGTCCGGGTGCGGTGAGACCACCAGCAACCGACCCGGCGCAGGGCTCCAGTCCGCCGCGCGCGCCAGCGCAGCCTGCCAAAGTCCCTCCGGTGTACCGGCGTCCATCGGATCGAAAGGGGTTGTCGAAGCACCGTTTTTTAGCATCCGACCTAGAATCGGCGTTGCGAGCAGGCGCCGCTATCAGCGCAGGCGCGCAGCGGCTGTAGGATGCGAATACGGGAGGGGCGAGGGGCAATGTCGACGTGACGGCGTGCATACGCTAACCTCCAGCCGTCACGCGACGACCTCCAGCGGTCATGCGATATCGAAAGGAAGAGATTGAATTTTATTCAAACGATGAGAGCCGGCATCGGTACGGCGGCGTTGAGTGCTGCGTTGGTGTCGGCCGTAATCGCGGACGCTCCCACCACGCCCGTCGCGGCGCCCGCGGCTGTCGCGGCGCCCGCGGCTAAAGGGCCGGCAACCGGTCTCGGCGATTCGGCGGGCCTGCGGGCCACGGTGTTCGGCACCCCCCCGCAGGACATCGCGCCGTTGCCCGAGAAGGTTCCGCTGTCTGAAATCGATGCGGTGATGCCCTGGGCGCGTCCCGTGCCGGCGGTGTTTTGGTTCGATCGCAAGCTGCGCGTCTGGTTCTCGGCGCAGGACAAACCGGCGCCGTTGGCAATTGTGATTTCGGGCACCGGCGGCGATGGCAACACGTCGGAACTGTCGAGGCTGCGGGCTCTGCTCTATGGCGCCGGATATCACGTACTGACCATGCCGTCGCCGACTTTTCCCGGCTTCATCGTCTCGACCTCGAGCACGGGGGTGGCGGGCGATCTCATCCAAGATGGCACGGATCTGTATGCCGCCATGCAGCGCATCGTCCAGCACCTGCCCCGCAAGGTGAAGATCACCGATATCGACGTGCTCGGCTACAGCCTGGGCGCTGCCAATGCGGCCGTCGTCAAATCGATCGATGCCAAAGAACACAAACTCAACATTCATCGTGTCGTCATGATCGAACCGCCGGTGAGCTTGTTCGACTCGGTGGGACGGCTCGACCGCCTGTTCGCGCTCAACATCGGTTCGGGAGACGCGGGTGTGGAGCGGCTGTATCAGAAACTCTTCGCCCAGCTAGCCAATTTGTACCGCTCTTCGGATCGCGTCAACATAGACGAAAATTTCCTGCTGAGCGCAGCGGCGACCGTTTTGAAGACGGATGCCGAGTTTTCGGCGGCGATCGCGCTGGTGTTCCGCATCGATCTGATGAACATGTTTTTTGCCGGCGACATTTATGCCGGTACCGGGGTCGTCACGGATCCGGCGCATCCGCCCAAGGTGGGCGATTCCCTCGAGGAAACGGCGCGCATTCTACGCAGTAAACCTTTCTCGGAGTATTTCAAACAAGTGTTCGCTCCCTACTATTTACGGCACCGTGCCCACTCGACGCCGGCGTCCTTGATCGCCGACAACCGCTTGGACATCATCGCCGGAGCGTTGCACGACGATCCGGATTATTACGCGCAGACCAACAGCAACGATGTCATTCTCGATACGGACGAGCTTGCTTGGTTGAAGCGCACCTTGGGTTCGAAAATCGCCGTCTACGATCATGGCGGTCACCTGGGCAATCTGGGCGACCGTCAGCAAGCCGCGGACATGCTCGACATGCTGGCGGGACGCTGGCATGGGGGTGGGCAGTGAGACTCGCCGCGGCAGCGTTGACCGCGCTCATGCTAGGTGGCTGTGCAACGTCCGGCGTGGCGATTCATCGTCTGCCCCCGGAAACCCCCGCAGCCGACAATGCGGCGGCAATCAAAAAAAACGCCGATTTGGCCGCTGCGGCCCGGCAGGCCGCGCAGGTGGAGCACGAGAAATCCCCGGCCGCGCCACCCTTGTTGACCGCCGCCGATGCTCCGCCGCCGCAAACCTTCGATCCGTGGGCGCGGTTCAATCGTTTCGGCTATCGCTTCAATGCGCGCTTCGATGATGCGATATTTCTTCCGGTGGCCGATGCCTATCGGTGGATCCCGGCACCGATTCGCTCGGGTGTGCACAACATTTTCCATAACCTGTCGGAAGTCGACAGCACGATCAACTACACCCTGCAATTCAGGCTGCGCTTGGGGGTGCGGACGGCTGGTCGACTCCTCATCAACAGCACGTTGGGGATCGCCGGCATCTTCGATGTCGCCAGCAAATTCAATCTTTTGTACGCGCCCACCGGCTTCGGTACCACGCTGGCCCAATGGGGCATGCATCCCGGCCCCTTCCTGGTCATTCCCTTTTTCGGTCCATCGACGCTGCGCGAAGGCGTGGGTTTGCTGGGTGATTACGCCACGAATTACGGCATCGACCTGGGCGATATCTACCGGGGCGATCAGTCCTACGGGGTGGGTCTGGTCAACGCCGTCGATCAACGCGCGAACATCAGTTTCCGCTATTACTCGACGGGGTCGCCGTTCGAATACGAAACGGTGCGCTTTCTGTACGTTCGCAAGTTGCTCATCGAGGATGCCGGTTTGCACCGCGATTCGAAGCCGAAAAAGGGCACGTCGGGCGTTGCCGCCGGGCAGTAGCACGCATCGATGTGGCAAGATGCCGCATGGATCAATCCACGGCGCGTCATCCCGAACCGTCTCCGGTAGCGTCCCTGCGCGACGGCGTCGGCGTCATCATCGCCACGGCGACGATTCTGGCGCTGCTCTATCTCGGGCGCGACGTGCTGGTGCCCATCACGCTCGCCGTCATCTTGAGTTTATTGATCGCCCCGCTGGTCCGCGCGTTTCGGCGCATCGGATTGGGCCAGACGGCGTCAGTCATGATCGCGGTCATCGGCTTGGCGTTCGCGTTCGGCTCCTTGGCCACCGTCATCGGCGTGCAAGTCGTGCGCATGGCGGCGAGCTTGCCGCAATACGAGGAAACGATTCAAGATAAAATCGCCACGCTCAACGAGTTGACGGTGGGACAGCTCAATGCGTTGAGCGGACAGGCCGGACGCATCATCAATCAGCCGCAAACGCCGCCCCCGCGGACGCGGGCAACCTTGCGGGCGGGCGGCGCCGGCGGCAGCCCGGTCCCCGTGGAGATTCACGATCCTCCGACCAATCCGCTGCAGGTCGTGCAGCGCGTGCTGAGCTCGATCTGGGTGCCGCTGGAGACCGCCGGCATCGTGTTGGTGGTGTTGGTGTTCGTGTTGTTGGAGCACGAATCGCTGCGCGATCGATTCATTCGGGTTGCCGGGGGCGCCGATATCCGGGCCACCACCCTGGCCCTCAACGACGCCGGCGAGCGGTTGTCGAGATTTTTCGTGTCCCAGTTCGCGGTCAATCTGGCGGTTGCGGGTGCCGTGGCTGTCGGGCTGACCATCATCGGTTTGCCGCACGCCCTGTTGTGGGCGGCATTGGCCGGCGTGCTGCGGTTCGTGCCGTACGTGGGGATATGGCTCGCGGCGCTGTTCGCCGCGGTGCTGGGTGCCGCCGTCGACCCTGGATGGTCGCTCGCGATTACCACGTTGGGTCTTTTCGTGATCGTCGAATTGGTCGCGGGGCAGCTCATCGAGCCTCAGCTGTACGGTCACAGCACGGGACTGTCGCCTCTGTCCGTGGTCATCGCGGCGATTTTTTGGAGCTGGCTATGGGGCCCGATCGGCTTGATCGTCTCGACCCCGTTGACACTGTGTCTGGTGGTCGCGGGCCGGCACATCAAAGCCTTGAGCCTGCTCGACATTTTGCTCGGGGACAATCAAGCGTTGACCATGCCGCAACGTTTTTACCAGCGCGCGTTGTCGGACGATTCGGATGAGATCATCGCCAGTGCCCGTGCCTATTTGAAACGGAACTCGTTTGCCTCCTATTGCGACGTGGTGTTGATGCCGGCACTCTATCTCGCGCGCCTCGATGTGCGCACGGGCGCCATCAGCGAAGATCAGCAAATCCGGGTGCGCAGCGTCATGGTGGCCGTCATCGAGGCCATTTGCGGGGGCGGCCGCAAACTGTCGCGGCGCCAGCGAGTGTCCGTCCTCGATCGGTCCGCCGGGCGCCAGTTGCGTCAGCAACGAGAGGACTTGATCGGCCGCTGGCAGGGTCCCCTGGCGGTGCAGCCGGGGTCCATCATGATGTGCCTCGGCCTGGGCTCGATCGTCGACGAATTGGCGACCGAGCTTTTGGTGCGTATCTTGCGCGACCAGAAAATCGATGCCCGGCACGTATCGATCGACGATCTCGAAGGGCCGGTGCCGGCGGGCGCCTCGCCGGACAGCATCGCAGTCGTGTATTTGGTCAGCGCCTTTCCGAGCGACGAGCGCGAGCAGAGCGAGGCGGCCGCCGCCAATATTCGTCGGCGCTGGCCGAAGGCGCGCCTGGTGACGCTATTCCTGCCGGGAATGCTATTGCAAGCCGGCGCGGCGGCCGACAGCCTGCGCAGCGCCGATGCTTCGGCCACCTCCTTCGGTCATGCGGTGCAGATCTGTCTCGACATGCAGCTGGATGCCGCCAAGGCCGCCAAAGCCATCGAGGCATGACCGCGGCCCTGCGCGTTCGATGGCGCATCTTCTCGTTTCTGTTCGGCTTTGGATTCTTGGCTTACATACAGCAAAAAAGCATCACCGTGGCGGCAGTCGGCATGATGCCGGAGCTGGGATTGACCCAGGTGCAGATCGGCCATCTCGAGCAGGTTTTCGTGCTCGGCTATGCCATTTTTCAAATGCCGGGCGGTTATCTCGGTCAACGCCTGGGTGCCCGGGTCACGTTCGTACTCATCGGCAGCGTCGCTTTTCTCGCGACGCTGGCGACGCCGTTGATCCCCGATTTGTTCAGCGGCACGTCGATGTTGGTGGCGCTGTGCGCCGCGCAAGGTGTGCTGGGGTGTGCGCAGGGAGCTATTTTTCCCGTATCGGCGGGGGTCTTCGAAGCTTGGTTTCCGCCGCGCCGGTGGTCGCTGGTCCAAGGTCTGCAGACGATGGGTTTGGGTCTCGGCGCGGCTCTCACGCCTCCGTTGATCGCGTCGCTGATGGCGGCCTTGGGTTGGCGGTCCGCGCTCGTCTGGACCAGCGTGCCGGCGCTCGGACTCATCGTGTTATGGGCGTGGTACGGACGCGATGAGCCGCGCCGACATCGGTCGGTCACACCGCTCGAAATGGCGGAAATCGGCACTCATGCCGCGCTGCAGGCGCCTGCCTCGGTGAGCGTCCGACAACTATGGCGCTTGGTCCGCGATCGCAACGTGGTGCTGCTCGGAATTTCCTATCTGTGCATGAACTACACGTTTTATCTCCTCTCGAACTGGGTGTTCCTGTATCTGGTACAAGAACGTCGCTTCTCACTGCTGGAAAGCGGCTGGCTCGCGACCGCGCCGCCCCTGGCCGCGGCGCTCGGCGCCGGCGTCGGCGGTTGGATCACCAGCCGTCTGTGTCAGCGCCTGGGCGATTGCTGGGGTTACCGACTGGTACCCCTGGTCGCGTTGCCGGTCGCTGCGCTGCTTTTATTGTATGCGGTGAACGCGAGCAATCCCTACGTGGCGGTGCTGGTGCTCGCCGCGTGCTTCGGCTGCGTCGAACTGACCGAGGGCGCGTTCTGGGGCGGCGGCATGACGGTGGGCAAGGGCGACACCATGGCGGTCTGCGGTTTCATGAATACCGGCGGAAACTTGGGCGGTATCGTCGGCATTCCCATCGTCGCACAGCTGTCGGGACAACACCGTTGGCATACGGCGTTTGCGGTCGGCGCCGGCTTCGCGGTCGTCAGTGCGTTGGCCTGGCTCGGCATCCGCATCGGCGATCCGGCATGATCAGGGTCTATTTCGGCGCCATGCGAATGGCGCCGTCCAGGCGTAGGGTTGCGCCGTTCAAGGTCGGAATCTCCACGACGGCTTGAACCATCTGCGCAAATTCGGACGGTTTGCCCAGGCGCGGCGGAAACGGTACTTGGCGGCCCAACGAGTCCTGGACTTCCTGCGGCATACCCGCGAGCATCGGCGTCATGAAAACACCCGGGGCTATCGCCACGCAGCGAATACCGAAACGCGCGAGTTCGCGCGCGATGGGTAGCGTCATGCCGGCGATGCCCGCCTTGGTGGCGGCGTAGGCAACCTGGCCGATCTGGCCCTCGAAGGCGGCGACGGAAGCCGTGTGAACTATGACCCCGCGTTCGCCATCCTCGTTCGGCGTATTCGTTTGCATGACGGCAGCCGCGGTCTTGTCGCACAAAAAGGTACCGAGTAGATTTACCTGCATGACCTTCGCGAAGAAATCACCCTGCATGGGACCGTCTTTACCCAGTAATTTTCCCGCTCCGATGATGCCGGCACAGTTGACCAGCAGGTTGATGCCGCCCATGGAGGCGCGCGCCGTCTCGATGGCCGCAATGACCTGCGACTCCACCGCCACGTCGCATGCACAGAACGCCGCACCGATCTGCTCGGCCACGGTTCGACCGCCGGCGTCCTGCAGATCGAGAATGGTGGCTTTGCCGCCCGCCGCAATGACTCGCTCGGCCACCGCGCGACCGAGACCGGAGGCGCCGCCGGTAATCACGGCCAATGTCTCGCTGAAATTCATCGCATCTCCCCCAGGTCGGCGAGTGGATTGTCTGCCGCCTCCCATCGCTTGGTGAAAAAAGCCTCGACGGATGCCTCGGTGACGTCGCGTAGTTGAGCGGGCGTCCACCGGGGCGCGTGGTCCTTGTCGATCAGCAGCGCGCGCACGCCTTCCATGAAATCGCCCTGGTGGAAACATTGCTCGACCATTCCCAACTCCATGCGAAAGCAATCGGCGAGACCCAACGACTTGCCGCGCTCGAGCTGTCGCAGCGCCACCGCCAGCATCGTCGGCGAGCGAGTGCGCATCACCTCGGCAGTCCGACGCGCCCAGTCCGCATATTCCTCACGCCGCTCCGCATCGAGCGAGGCGAGTATGCCCGCCACGCTGGTGGCGGAGAAATGCAGATCGATGGCGCAGTGCAGGGCACGCAACGAAGACCGTGGCGGTCCCGGGCCGCCCGCAGCGTCCGCGCCGCCCGCAGTCCCCGCGGCGCCCATGGCGTCCGCGGCATCGAAAAATGTCCGCAACTCGCGATTGATATTTGCGCTGGTCGCGGCGATGCCGGAACGTCCGATCAGTGCTTCGAGGTCCGTTTCCAAGGAGGCGACGGCCTGCGGGGCGAGGTAGACATCGGCGAGGCCCGCATAGAGGGCGTCGACGCCACCGATGGGCACACCGGTCAAGGCAAGATACAGCCCCAGCGAGCCGGGCAACCGCGACAAAAAATAACTCGCACCGACGTCCGGAAACAAGCCGATGCCCACTTCGGGCATGGCGATCCGGGTCCGCTCGCCGACGATGCGCCACGTCGAGCCTTGCGCGAGACCCATGCCGCCACCCATGGTGATCCCGTCCAACAACACGATGTAAGGCTTCGGGTAGGAATACAACATGAAGTCGAGTTGATATTCGGCGACGAAAAACTGCCGATGCAGCGAACCCGAGTCCTGGCGGCTGCGATACAGGGAGCGAATATCGCCGCCGGCGCAAAACGCCTTCGCGCCGGCCCCCTTCAACAACACCGCGCGCACCTCGGGATCGGTGGCACAGCGCCGTAGCGTCGCCCGCAACTCGGCGATCATGGTCAGCGACAAGGCATTGAGAGCGGCGGGGCGGTTCAACGTCACGAACGCAACGCCATGACGAATGTCACAGAGGATTTCCGGCTCGTTCATCCGCGCATGCCTCTCAGGCGTTCTTCCAGCGCGGCGTGCGCTTCTCCAGAAATGCGGCCACACCTTCTTGCTGGTCCACGCCGTCGAACAAATCGATGAAGCGTTCGCGCTCCACGGCGAGCGCGGCGGCGCGCGGTACGCCTTGGCGTGCTTGATGGATCAGCTGTTTGCTGAAGGTGACGGCGCGGGGACTCAAGCCGCTGACCCGCTGCGCCATCGCGAGGGCGCGGGTCCGGCTTTCACCGCGCGGCACGATCTCCTCCACCAAACCGATTCGCAACGCCGTTTCTGCGTTGACACGCTCGTTGGTCAGGATCATGCGTTTCGCCCATCCTTCGCCCACCAACCAAGGCAGCGTCTGCGTGCCGCAGCCTGCCGGCAACAGCCCCACGGAGGGTTCTGGAAGCGCCATCTGCGCATGCTCTTCGGCGATCCGCAGATCACAGGCCAATGCGCATTCGAGACCGCCGCCCATGGCGTAGCCATTGATCGCGGCGATGACGACCGGCCGCGATTCCTGTAACGCCTCGAAGGCCGCGCCGAAGCGCTGCGCCATCTGCCGGGCCTGCCCCTTGTCACCGGTCGAAAAGGTCTTCAAATCCGCGCCGGCGCTGAAGAACTTGTCGCCGTGGCCGGTCAGCACGACCGCGTACACGTCGAGATTACGGTTCAACTCGTCGATCAAGCCGGTCAGCTGCGACAGACCCGCGGCGGTGAAGGTATTGGCGGCCGGGTTGTTGAGAACGACCAAGGCGACATGGCCGTCGATTGTGCATTCGATCATGGTGGGTTCCATTAAGACGCCTTCGCCGTTTTGAGCATGTTGATGATGGCCGAAAAATCCTGTGCCCCGCCGCCCTGCGCACTCCATAGCTGGTAGAGCTGTTGTGCCATCGCGCCCATGGCCACAGGCTGCTTGGCTTGTTTGGCCGCGTCGGTGGCGAGTCCCAGATCCTTCAGCATCAGATCGCCGCCGAAGCCGCCGGCATAGCCGCGCGCAGCGGGCACGTTGTCCATCACGCCGGGATAGGGATTGTACGTATCGGAACTCCAACAACGACCGCTCGACGTATTGATGACGCCCGCGAGTACTTTCGCATCGATGCCGAGCGCGACGCCCAGGTTCATCGCTTCCGCGACGCCGACCATCGAAATTCCGAGCACCATGTTGTTGCAGATCTTGGCAACCTGGCCTGTCCCCGTGCCGCCGCAATGCACGATGTTCTTACCCATCTGCGCAAGCACGGGCTTGATTCGATCGAACAGGGCCGGTTCGGCACCGACCATGAAGGTGAGCGTCGCCGCTTGCGCACCGCCGGTGCCTCCGGAGACGGGGGCGTCAGCCATCGGGTTGCCGCGCTGCCCCGCCGCCGCTGCGATGTCGCGCGAAGTGTGCGGATCGATGGTGCTCGAGTCGACGAGCGGAACGCCGGCCGGTACGCCGGCCAAAATGCCGTCCGCACCGAGATAAACGCTGCGCACGTGCGGTGAGGAGGGCAGCATGGTGATGACCAGCTCGGCATCCGCCGCCGCGCTCTTTGCCGACACCGCCGCGGCGGCACCCGCCGCGCTCAGCGCGTCGACATGCCCTTGAACGACGTCGAATACGGTCAGCGAGTGGCCGGCGTTCAGCAGATTGCGTGCCATCGGCCCGCCCATGTGACCCAAGCCGATGAAGGCAATTTTCATCGCAGACTGATCGTCGTGTTGACACCCGTCGAGACACTCGAGTCATCGAACCAACGCGCGGTCACGGTCTTCGTCTGGGTGTAGAACTGCACCACCTGTTTTCCATACGGACCCAGGTCGCCCAATTTCGAGCCGCGCGAGCCGGTGAAGCTGAAGAAGGGCACGGGTACCGGGATGGGTACGTTGATGCCCACCTGACCCACATCGATCTCATTCTGAAATTTCCTCGCAGCCGCGCCGCTCTGCGTGAAGATGGCGGTACCGTTGCCGAACGGATTGTCGTTGGTGAGCTTGATCGCGTCGTCCAAGCTATCGACACCGACGATGACCATTACCGGCCCGAAAATTTCCGTGGTGTAGATGCTCATCTGGGGCGTCACGCCGGAAAATATCGTCGGGCCGACGAAATTGCCATTTTCGTAGCCGGCTACTTTGACCGAGCGGCCGTCGAGTTCGAGCGTCGCGCCCGCATTGATGCCTTCCTCGACCAAACCGAGAATGCGGCTCTTCGCGCTCTTGGAAACCACGGGTCCGACGTCGGTTCCCTTTTCGACCCCCGCGCTGACTTTGAGCGCTTTCGCCTTGGCGACGATGTCGGGTATCCAGGTCCGCGCCGCACCCACCAACACGGTGACGGCGGTCGCCATGCAACGCTGTCCGGCCGCCCCGAAGGTCGACCCCACCAGTGCGTTGATGGACTGTTCCTTGTTGGCATCGGGCAATACGACGGCGTGATTTTTCGCGCCCATCATGCACTGCACCCGCTTGCCGTGTTGCGATGCCAGATTGTAGACATGCGTGCCGACGTGCGTAGATCCTACGAACGACACGGCCACGATATCAGGATGGCGGCAAATGGCATCGACCGCGCGCTTCCCGCCGTGTATGACGTTGAGCACACCGGCAGGAATACCGGCCTGCAAGGCCAGCTCGGCCAGCAACATGGGTGTCATCGGATCCTGTTCCGATGGCTTGAGCACGAAGGTATTGCCGCAGACGATGGCCATCGGAAACATCCATAGCGGAATCATGGCGGGAAAGTTGAACGGCGTGATGCCCGCACAGACTCCGATGGGCTGGCGGATCGAATAGGTGTCGACGCCGCCGGCGACGTTTTCCGCGAACTCGCCCAGCTGCAAGCTGCCGATCGAGCACGCATGTTCGACGACTTCGAGGCCGCGAAAGACGTCGCCCTCGGCATCGGCCAGGGTCTTGCCCTGTTCGGCGCTCAAAGTTGCCGCTATCCGGCTCATGTGCTCGCGCACCAAGGCTTGCAACTTCAACATGACACGGGCGCGCGCTGCGAGCGGCGTATTTTTCCAGCCGGGATAGGCGGCTTTCGCGGCGGCGACGGCGGCGTCGATTTCCTGATCGGTGGCGTACGGAACCTGCGCCAAGACTTCCTGCGTCGCGGGATTGATCACGGCATGCCACTCGGTCGAGTTCGATTCGACGAACCGACCGTCGAGCAGCATCTTCACGGTGGGTGGCAGGTCGGTCTGCACGGCGGGTTGTGTGGTCATGAAGGGTCCTCTTGGGTCGTTATCGTTCTGGCAATTACCAGTCGCTGGATCTCGCTGGTGCCTTCGTAGATTTGCGTGATGCGTGCATCACGGTAGTGACGTTCCACGTCGTAGTCCTCCAAGTAGCCGTAGCCGCCGTGGATCTGGATGGCGTTCGAACACACCCGCTCGGCCATCTCGGATGCGTAGAGTTTAGCCTGACAAGCCTCCGACAGACAGGCTATCCCCGCGCTGCGCAAACGGGCCGCGTGGTGGGTCAGCAGGCGGGCCGCATTGATGGACGTGTGCATGTCGGCCAGCAGGTTGCCGATGCTTTCGAACTGCGCGATGGGGCGATCAAACTGCCGACGGGTCTGGGCGTAGGCCGCCGCCGCCTCGAACGCGGCGCGCGCAATGCCGATGGCCTGGGCGGCGATGCCGATCCGACCGCCTTCGAGATTCGACAACGCGATCGACAAACCCTTGCCGCGCGGTCCCAACAGGCTGCCGGCCGGAATCCGGCACTGATCGAGCGTGATGGCACAGGTGTCCGAACCGCGAATGCCGAGTTTGTGCTCGGGCCGGCCGACGATGAAACCGGGCGCGTCCGTGGGCACGATGAACGCGGACAAGCCTTTCTTGCCGAGTTGCGGATCGGTGACCGCAAAAACGATGGCCACGCGCGCACGCTTGCCGTTGGTGACGAATTGTTTGGCGCCGTCCAGTACCCACGTATCGCCTTCCAACACCGCACGAGTCTTCAAATCATGCGCGGCGGAACCCGCCTGCGGTTCCGTGAGACAAAAGCATCCGATCATGTTGCCTGCGGCCATGTCCGGCAGGTAGCGCCGCTTCTGCTCGTCGGTGCCGTATTTTAGAATGGGTCCGCAGCCCACCGAGCTGTGCACGCTCATGAGGGTCGACGTGGCCGCACAGCCTACCGAAATTTCCTCGACGGCGAGGGCGTACGCGACGTAGTCCGAATAGGAGCCTCCCCATTCTTCCGGGACCATCATGCCCAACAGTCCCAACTCACCGAGTTTCGCGACGGTGGTGTCCGCGATCCAGCCCGCGCGGTCGAATTCGCCAGCCCGGGGCATGAGCTCCTGACGCGCAAAATCGCGGGCCGAGTCGCGAATCATGCGCTGATCGTCGGTGTAAAAGTCGGTCGCCATGTTGTTAAGTTCCGCCCCGCTAGTATCGCGTAAACTATAGAACTTCGGCGCCGGCAAAAGGTGCCCAAACCGTTCAAAAGATGTGAGCGAAAATGCAACAGTCGGCCGCTCAGCCCGGTACCGTCGCCATGTGTTTCGTCGCAGCGGCGCTGGAAAGCGTCCGACTTCGTCAGCTGGATGCCGACGGGCTGTTGACCAGCATCGGCCTGTCGCCGCATTTGTTGAACGTGCCGCAAGCACGCGTCTCGGCCAAGCACTACGGCGAACTGTGGCGCTCCGTGGCCCTGCGGCTCGACGATGAGTTCTTCGGCCAGGATTCGCGCCGCATGAAGGTCGGTAGCTTCGCCATGTCGGTCCATGCGGTACTGGGCTGCAAAAACCTCGGTCAGGCGCTGGAACGCAGCCTGCGCTTCTACGGTTTGATTCTCGATGACATCACGGGACGTCTGGTGCGCGACAAACAGGAGGCCACGATCGCGCTGCGTGAAAGAAGTACCGCGGGCGCGCCGAAGGTCTTCGGTCACGAGGTGCTGCTCATGCTGTTGCACGGCGTGGCGTGTTGGCTGGTCGGACGCCGCATTCCCGTGCTGCGCGCGCAGTTTCGCTATCCGGAACCGATGCACAGCGCCGAGTACCGATTGATGTATTGCGCAGATCTGCTGTTCGATGCGGACTACACAGGCATCGTTTTCGCCGCCGATCACCTTGCATTGCCCATCGTGCAGAACGAACGCTCGGTGAAGGAGTTCCTGCGCACCGCTCCGGAGAACATTCTGGTCAAGTACAAGAACGGCAGCAGTTTACGGGCTCGCATCCGTCGACGTCTGCGCCAGTTGCTGCCGGGCGACGTGCCCGATTTCGAAGCGTTGGCCGCCGAGCTCAGCATGACGCCCGCCACGCTGCGACGCCGGTTGCACGAAGAGGGCGCCTCCTACCAGGAAATAAAAGACCAACTGCGGCGGGATCTGGCCATCGGTTATTTGAGCCATTCGGCGCGCAGCGTCATGGACATCGCCTCCGAACTGGGTTTTTCTGAGCGCAGTGCATTTCACCGCGCGTTCAGGAAATGGACCGGCGCATCGCCGGGTGAGTTCCGCCGCGCTTTACAGCCCTGAAGTCGGCGAGTTGGGTTGTGACAATTTACGCCGTAACGTTTGATCGATTTCGTCATCCCGACGTGATTCGAGCCCGGTTATAGTTTCCGACAGGAGGAGTTGGCATGGATACAGCGTTGACATCGCCCGGCGCACGCCTGCGCACCGCAGTGACGGACGAAAGTCCTCTGCAGGTGGTGGGAGCCATCAATGCCTATGCGGCCCGCATGGCGGCTGCCTGCGGATTCAGGGCGCTTTATCTGTCGGGTGGCGGAGTCGCGGCAAATTCCCTGGGAATGCCCGACCTCGGGATCAGCAGCCTCGATGATGTGCTGACCGACATCCGGCGCATCACCGACGCCTGTCCGCTTCCGCTGCTCGTCGATGCGGATACCGGCTGGGGCGGCGCCTTCAACATTGCGCGCACGGTAAAGTCTTTCATCAAGTTCGGTGCCGCGGGACTGCACATCGAAGACCAAGTGCAGGCCAAGCGCTGCGGACATCGACCCGGCAAGGAAGTGGTCTCGCAGCAGGAGATGGTGGATCGGATCAAGGCCGCGGTGGATGCGCGCACCGACCCGGCGTTCGTCATCATGGCGCGTACCGATGCGTTGGCCATCGAGGGGATCGACAAGGCGATCGAGCGTGCCGTTGCCTGCGTGGCGGCGGGAGCCGACATGATTTTTCCCGAAGCCATGACCGAACTCGCCATGTACCGACGCTTCAAGGACGCGGTCAAAGTGCCCATCCTCGCCAACATCACCGAGTTCGGACACACGCCCTTGTACACCCGGGACGAGCTCGCGACGGTGGGCGTGGACATCGTGTTGCATTGTTGTTCGGCATACCGTGCCATGAATGCGGCGGCGCTCGCGACCTATCGGGCCATCCGCCGCGACGGCACGCAGAAAAACGTCCTCGACACCATGCAGACGCGCGCCGAACTGTATTCCTACCTCGATTATCATTCTTACGAAGACCGGCTCGATCGCTTATTTGCGCAGGGGAAAGAGAAATGACGACCACAGATACCACGCGGACGGAGAACGCGCCTTTCAAGCCGAAAAAATCGGTGGCATTGTCCGGCGTGCCGGCCGGTAACACTGCGTTGTGTACCGTAGGCAAGAGCGGCAACGATTTGCATTATCGGGGTTACGACATCCTCGATATCTCCACGGAATGTGAGTTCGAGGAAGTCGCTTATTTGCTGGTGCACGAGCGATTGCCGACCGTGAGCGAACTGGCTGCGTACAAGAAAAAATTGCGTTCTTTGCGGGTACCGCCGCCGGCCGTCTTGTCGATCCTGGAAGCGCTCCCCCGCACCAGCCACCCGATGGACGTGTTGCGCACGGGGGTGTCGGCGCTGGGTTGTCTGGAATTGGAGGAGGGCGCTCATTCGAGCGAGGGCGCCCGGGCCATCGCCGACCGATTGCTGGCGTCGCTCGGTTCCATGCTGTGTTACTGGCATCATTATTCGACACGAGGCCAGCGGATCGAGCTGCAGACGGACGACGATTCGATCGGCGGACATTTTCTGCATCTGTTGCACGGCAAGCCAGCGCCGGCTCCCTGGGTGCGTGCGATGCAGACCTCGCTGAATCTGTATGCCGAGCACGAATTCAACGCGTCCACGTTTACCGCCCGCGTCATAGCGGGAACCGGTGCCGACATCTACTCATGCATCGCCGGTGCGATCGGGGCGTTGAGCGGACCCAAGCATGGCGGAGCGAACGAGGTGGCATTCGAGATTCAGAGCCGCTACGCATCGCCGGATGAGGCGGAAGCGGACATCCGACGGCGCGTCGCCGCCAAGGAAGTGATCATCGGGTTCGGGCACCCGGTCTATACGATTTCCGATCCGCGCAACGAAGTCATCAAACACGTGTCGCGCTCTTTGGCGGAGCAAGCCGGCGACATGCGCGGTTTCCTGGTGGCGGAACGGATCGAATCCGTGATGAAAGACATCAAGAACATGTTTCCCAACCTCGATTGGTTTTCGGCCGTGTCTTACCATCTCATGGGTGTGCCTACGGCGATGTTCACCCCGCTGTTCGTCTTGAGCCGCACCTCCGGGTGGGCCGCGCACATCGTCGAACAACGCATAGACGGCAAAATCATCCGACCGAGCGCGAATTACGTCGGACCCGACGATCAGACATTCGTGCGCCTGACCGAGCGCTGACAACTTTTCCTCATTTGGACTTCAACATGTCGAACCTTGATATAAAATCTGCCGAACGGCCGGCTCCGGATCACGTACTCGGCGCCATTGCCGACTACGCCTTGAGCTACGAGATCGCCAGCCCGCTCGCGTACGAAACCGCCGCCTATTGTTTGATGGACACCCTGGCCTGTGGTTTTCAAGCGTTGAAGTACCCGGCCTGTACCAAGCTGATGGGGCCGGTGGTGCCGGGCGCGACGCTGACCGGCGGCGCGCGAGTGCCCGGCACGTCCTATGAACTCGATCCGATCAATGCAGCCTTCAATATCGGCTGCATGATTCGTTGGTTGGACTTCAACGACACCTGGTTGGCGGCCGAATGGGGTCATCCGTCCGATAATCTCGGCGCCATTCTGGCAGTGGCCGACTATCTGTCCCGCAGCGGCAAGGCCATCACGGTACGCGACGTATTGACGGCCATGATCAAGGCCCATGAAATTCAAGGGGTGCTGGCGCTCGAGAATAGTTTCAACCGGGTCGGCCTCGATCACGTGCTGCTGGTGCGGGTGGCCTCTACCGCGGTGGTCACCGCCATGTTCGGGGGCACCCGCGAGCAGATCGTCAATGCCGTTTCGAATGCCTGGATCGACGGTGGTGCGTTGCGAACCTATCGACATGCACCGAACACCGGGTCGCGCAAAAGTTGGGCGGCGGGCGATGCCACCAGCCGTGCGGTGCGCCACGCCCTGTTCGCGTTGAAGGGTGAGATGGGGTATCCGTCGGCGCTGTCCGCCAAAACCTGGGGTTTCCAGGACGTGCTATTCGGCGGCAAGCCGTTGGCGCTCCCCCAGCCATTCGGCAGCTACGTCATGGAAAACGTCTTATTCAAAATCTCCTATCCCGCCGAATTTCACGCGCAAACGGCGGTGGAGGCGGCCATGACGCTGCATCCGCAAGTCGAGGCTAAACTCGATCAGATCGAGCGCGTCGTGATCGAAACCCAGGAGCCCGGTGTGCGCATCATCGACAAGACCGGACCCTTGGCGAACCCCGCGGATCGCGACCATTGCATTCAATACATGGTCGCCGTTCCCCTGGTGTTCGGCAGACTGACGGCCGCGGATTATGAAAACGAGATCGCCGGCGATCCGCGCGTCGATGCGCTGCGTGCGAAAATGCAAGTTCGAGAGAATGCGACCTTCACCCGGGAATATTACGACGCGGACAAGCGTTACATCGGCAACGCGATTCAGGTGTTTTTCCGCGACGGCACGGCAACCCCCCGTATCGAAGTCGATTATCCCATCGGTCACCGGCGGCGGCGCGCCGAGGGGACACCGGTGCTGGTCAAGAAATTCGCGTCCAGCGTGGCTGCGCACTTTCCCGCGAAACAAGCCGCCGCCATCGAGAAATTATTCGCCGCTCCCGAGGCGCTCGCCGCCCTGCCGGTTCAGGACTTCATGGCGAAGCTGGTCAGCGCGGCGTAACGTGCGCCGCGCGGCCTCGAGGTGCGGGATGTCGTACATCTTGCCTTCGATCGACACCGCGCCGACTCCGGCGTCGAACGCCGCGACTATCCGGCGTGCCGCGTCGAGTTCGACAGGCGTGGGTGTGAAAGCTTGGTTGATCACGGACACCTGATCGGGGTGAATGGCAAAACGGCCGGTAAAACCGTCCGCGCGTGCCGTGGCGGACGATAGTCGCAGGCCTTCCGTGCTGCGGTAGTCGACGTAAACCGTATCGATGGCGTCTACGCCGAGACTGTGCGCCGCTAAAACACACTGGCACCGTGCATGTTCGTACACGGGCCGCCACGCGCCGCTCGGCAACCGCGGATCGACGGCTCCCAGCGCGGCGCTCAAGTCTTCGGCGCCCCAGCCGACCGCCGTCAAACGCGGCATGCGGGAGGTTACCAACTCATTCATGCGCAACACCGCCACGGGTGTCTCGGTGATCAACGCCAGAATGTGGGTGCTGCCGAATTCAATCCCGTGCGCCGTTTCCAATGCGTCGAGATAATGGGAAGTCGTGTGAACGTCCTCGGGACCGCGAATTTTCGGCAGCACGATCCCAGCCGGTCGCGCCGGCAGAACTGCCGCAAGGTCGTGCAACGCCTCGCCGCTGGCCAGATCATTGATGCGGATCCACAAGGGAATGGAGCCCGCATGGTCGCGCAGGTAGTCACGTGCCAAAGCTCTCGCAAGTGCTTTACGCGCGGGCAACACCGAGTCTTCCAGGTCGAGAATCAACGCATCGGCACCCGTGTCGGCGGCACGGGCCAATTTTCGCTCGCTATCGGCCGGAACGAACAGCAACGAGCGAAGTTGCGTCAAGGTGCTTCAGACGCTCGAAACAGTTGGACTCAGGTCGCGTGCTGCTTCGAGTCGCCGAGCGCCGATGCCGCACGTTGGGCAAAATCGGCGATCTGTGCGCTGACACGCGCTTCAGACAACTTATCCGGTGCCACGGCGCGGCAGTAAGCGGTGCTCAACGCTTCGATGACCTCGGCGTTGGAGGTGGCAGGTCGTGCTTTTCGATAGGCGGCGATCAGCTTGACCATCTCCATGCGACTGCCGGCGGCTTGCTTCAACGCGCCGGGTCCCGACGCCAGCGCCGGCTGCAACACCGCGGTCGCGAGGCTCGGGCACAGCAATGCATGCGCTTCACTGGCATCCGGCGCATCGGCATTCTTGCGCCACGAACTCACCGACCAGGCCGTTGCATTCGGTGCGGCACCATTACCCCAGGCCGTACGCACGTAGTTCGACACGTCGGCGATCTGATCGTCACTCAACACGTTCGCAAACGATCCCATGGCGCCCCACGTACCACGGGGAGGATAACCCTCGAGCATGGACATGACGACGTTATACGGCTCGCTGGCCGTGACGGCATTGTTGTGTACCAAGGACGGTACACTGCCCACCAACCCTTTCCCGTTGGCCTGGTGGCAGCTCGCACAGTTGTTCTCATAAACCAATTTGCCGTCGGCCAGCCCATCCGCAGGCAGGCGTACCTTGCTGGCCGTCTCTACTTTGACATTTCCCGGCTGATCCTTGAGGTAAATCGCCATGGCTCTGAGATCGGAGTCCTTCAAGAAACGCAGGCTGTCGTGCACGGTTTCCTGCATCGGGCCCGCCGCCGCTGAATTGTTCGGCGTGACGCCGGTCTTCAGAAATTTCGCCAGCTGATCGGTACTCCATTTACCCAGCTTGGACGTCCCATCCATGCTGATATCCGGTGCATACCACCCCTCGATTTTGGCGCCGGCCATCATGTGATCGTTTTCCGGACCCTGCGCGATATTGCGAGGCGTATGACAGTCGCTGCAATGCGCGAGCGCCGTCACGAGGTAGGCGCCACGATTCCATTCGGGACTCTTGCTAGGTGTTTCGACGAACAAGCCCGGCTTGAAGTAAAGACCTTGCCACACCGCCATGCCGCTACGCACGTCAAGCGGGAACGGCAAAGTATTTTTCGGCGGTACGTTATGCACGGCCTTGACGGTTTTCATGTACGCCCACAGTGCATCGATATCGCCCGCCGACAGCTTCGTATACGCGTCATAGGGCATCGCCGGGTACAAATAGGAACCGTCCTTACTGCGGCCCAGCCGCAACGACCGTTCGAAGTCGGCCTTGGTCCAGCTGCCGATGCCGGTTTCCATATCTTGCGTGATGTTCGGGCCATAGATAATGCCGAAATCCGACTTCAGCGGATAACCACCGGCATACGGTTGACCGCCGGGAGCGCTGTGGCAACCCATGCAATCTCCGGCTAACGATAGATATTTTCCACGTTGAACGAGTGCATCGCCGGTCGCGGGCGCCTCTTGCATGGCATTGGGAAGGGCGGTGTCGGCGTACACCGGGGAGTACTCCCGCAAACTTGCCAGTGCCACGAACGATAGACCGAGATACCACTGTCGACCGAACTTCATCGCCGTCTCCCCGATGCAACTAAGGACTCGCCACCAGGTCATTATCGGTATTGCTGTAAAATGGGGAGTCAGCCGCCACCTGCGTCCCGTGTCAGACGATGCCGCCGCTATTCGATCGCCTGGTATACGAGCGAGCGCATCAACGCGCGGTAGCGTGTGCGGCGTTCCGCGTCGAGTTCTTGCAGCATGAAGACCACGACCAACTGCTCTGCCGGATCCACCCAAAAATAAGGTCCGAGCGCGCCGCCCCAGTAGAAATCGCCGCACGAGCCCGGCACCGGCGCGAGGCCGGCCGCCAACCGGACGCCAAGGCCCAAACCATAGCCTTGACCCAAGCCCGGAAGCGGCGCGGCAATACCCAGATCCGCAGTGCGCACCCCATAGCGTACACGCGGCGGCAAATGGTTCTGCACCATCAAATCCACGGTCTTACGCGCCATCAGTCGCGGTTCGGAACCTGCGCCGCCGTTCAAGAGCATCTGCGCGAACCGGGCGTAATCCGGCGCGGTGGATAACAGGCCGCCGCCACCCGACAGCCAGTTGGCCGGACGCGCGGGGTCGTAGGGAACCACGGCCGGCGCAGTACCCGGAGCCGCAGCACGGTTCGGTTCGGCCAACAAATGCTCGAGCCGTCCTTCCAGGCCGAACGCGGTGTGCTGCATGCCCAGCGGCGAAAAAATATTGTCGTGGAAGAATCGGTCCAATGGCTGGCCGGAGACGACTTCGACGACATGACCCAACACGTCGGTGGACATCCCGTACTCGAACGTCGTGCCCGGCTGATGAGCCAACGGCAATTTCGCCAGCTTGGCCACCATCTCGACGTTGGTTTGTCTATTGTCGATCAACCCAGCCGCTCGGTACGCGCGCTGAACCAGCGAGTCGCCGAATTGGCCGTAGGTGAACCCGGCGGTATGACGCATCAAATCCTGCAACGTCGGTGCGCGCCGCGAGGCCTCGAGAATCAAGCGACGCTGTCCGTCGGCATCCTTTCGTTCGACGCCCACCGGCAGGTCGCGCAACTCCGGAAGATAGCGCCACAGCGGATCGTTCAATACCAGCTGGCCGCGCTCCATCAAAATGAGGGCCGCGGCCACGGTCAGCGGTTTGGTCATCGACGCGATGCGAAATATGCTGTCGCGCTGCATGGGTCGGCGCGTGCTCGGGTTGGCGCACCCGAATGCCTCGCAATAGGCGAGCGTGCTATTTCTCACGATGAGCACGACGGCGCCCGGAATCATTCCGCGGTCGATGTCCGCGTTGAGCGCCGCGCCGATTCGGCTCAATCGCGATATCGAGAAACCGGCGAGCGCGGGCGACGCGACATCGTCCTCGATGCCGAACTGTGAGCGGGTGGGCGACATGCCGGAGATTATGTCAGCAGCGCCGACGGCGCAAAAATATATATCGCGCTGTCCCACCGCATTATGACGTATCCGGCTTGCTCAAATGCTGCGGCGGTCTGGATAGTGTGGGCATGAAACGAACCGCTCTGTCGGCCGATAATCGCCGCACTCAACTTGACCGTCGGCGCCGCATCTGGTGGTCCGTGGTGTATGGCAACATCAAACCCCGGCGTCGTGCACCGCAGCGCCGCTTGGATGACGGGCGTTTTCATGCCCTGGATTGGCATGCTCCGCATCTCATGGCGGTGGCGGTCGGAATCTTGCTGTTGAGTGTCGCCGATGCGCTCATGACGGTGACCCTGTTGGGCGGCGGCGCCGTCGAGCTCAATCCCGTCATGGCGGCTGTCGTGTACGACAGTACGGCCGTATTCGCGGCGGTCAAGATGACGCTGACGGGAGTCGGCGTGATGTTCATGGTGTATTTGGCGCGCTATCGCTTCATGCGCGTGGTGCGCGTGCAATGGGCGCTTTATGCGATCCTCGTCGGCTATGCGGGGCTGTTGTGCTACGAGTTCTCGATGTTCCGAACGCTGTTCGGCATCCCGGGATAATAATTTTTAGAGCGGCGCTTCACATTCCCTATTGCCCGGCTTTGGGCTAAACTACAGCCCAGCATCGAACCCTAACTTTTCCCTTATCACCTTGAGCCAATTGAGGTTTTTGCAGTCACAATGCACTCATGAGCCAATCACTAGCCGAGCAATTAGCCACCACGGCTTTATCCGGCGGAAATGCCGGTTTCATCGAAGATCTTTACGAACGATATTTGCAAGATCCAGCGTCGGTCGATCCGGCGTGGGCAGCGTACTTCAGCGGTTTTAAGGGTGGCGCGGGCCACGAAATTGCCCATGGAGAGGTTCGCGAACATCTACTGCGCCGGCAGGAGCTGCCGCGGGTGGCCGCGCCGGAAGCCGTCACGACCGATGGCGCCAGTGCCAAACAGGGCGGCGTGTCGCGGTTCATCCAAGTGTATGCGAATCGCGCCCATCTGATGGCCGATCTGGATCCGTTGGGGCTGCAGGAGCGTAACCAACCTTATGTGTTGAACCTCGATCACTTCGGTCTATCGGCCGCAGATCTTGATACGGAGTTTTTTACCGGCAGCCGGACCGCGGCCATCCCCCAGCGCAGCAAGCTTAAAGACATTCTTCAGACACTGAAATTCATCTACGGCGACACCATCGGCGCCGAATTTGCCCACGTGTCGGATTCCGATGAGCGACTCTGGCTGCAGGATACCTTCCAGTCGGCACGCGTGCAGCGGCGTTTCAGTGCTGACGAGAAGAAGAATATCTTGTGGCAGTTGACCGCGGCGGAGGGACTCGAGCGCTATCTGCACACCAAGTACGTGGGTCAAAAGCGCTTTTCGCTCGAGGGCGGAGACAGCTTGATCGCGCTTCTCGACGATCTCGTGCAACAAGGCGGCATTGCCGGCATCGAGGAAACCATCATCGGGATGGCCCATCGTGGCCGGCTCAACGTATTGGTGAACTTGCTCGGCAAGTCCCCCAAGGATTTGTTCAACGAGTTCGAAGGCCACTACGATCTGACCAAGCTGCGCGGTTCGGGTGACGTGAAATACCACAAGGGATTTTCGTCCGATCTGAAAACCCCCGCGGGTAACGTGCACGTGGCTTTGGCCTTCAATCCGTCTCATCTCGAGATCGTCAATGCGGTGGTCGAAGGATCGGCTCGTGCGCGTCAGGAACGTCGTCGTGACGCACTGGGCGACAAGGTGTTGCCAGTGCAGATTCACGGCGACGCGGCCTTCGCCGGTCAGGGCGTCATCATGGAGACATTGCAGTTATCGCAGGCGCGCGGTTTCTACACCGGCGGATCCGTGCACGTCATCGTCAACAATCAGGTGGGCTTCACCACCAGCGACCCGAAAGATGCGCGCTCGACGCTGTATTGCTCGGATGTCGCGAAGATGATCGAGGCGCCGATCTTGCACGTCAATGCGGACGATCCGGAGGCGGTGTGCTTCGTCACGCGTTTTGCGCTCGAATACCGCATGAAGTTTCATAAGGACATCGTCATCGATTTGGTGTGCTATCGCCGGCACGGGCACAACGAAGCCGACGAACCGGCGGCCACCCAGCCGCTCATGTATCAGGTGATCCGTAAAAAACCTACGGTTCGACAACGCTATGGCGAACAACTGGTTGCGGAAGGCGTTTTGTCGGTGGCCGACGTCGCCGCCATGATGGACCAGTATAGGAACGGTTTGGATGAGGGTAAGCCGCAGGCGCGCGCGGCACTTGGTCTCATCGGCAATAAATACACCGTCGATTGGAGCCAATATCTGGGTGCGGATTGGGGCGAACCCGTGAAAACCGGCGTGGACATGGAACGCCTGAAGGTGTTGGGCAAGGCGATCACCACGTATCCCACCGATTGGACGTTGCACCCCCGGGTGCTCGCCATCATGCAGTCCCGCGAACGTATGGTTGCGGGGGATCTGGCGCTCGATTGGGGTTGCGCCGAAAATCTGGCTTACGCAAGTCTGCTGCAAGAGGGGTATCCGGTGCGCCTGACCGGTCAAGACAGCGGTCGCGGGACGTTTTTTCACCGCCACGCGGTGCTGCACGATCAGGCTACGGGGCGTGATTTCGTTCCGCTGCAGCATTTGTCCGACAACCAACCGACGTTCACGGTCACCGACTCGGTGCTTTCGGAAGAAGCGGTGATGGGTTTCGAGTACGGCTTCTCCTCGACGGAACCGCGCTGTTTGACCATTTGGGAGGGGCAATTCGGCGACTTCTGCAACGGTGCCCAGGTCATCATCGATCAGTTCATCAGCTCGGGCGAAGCCAAATGGGGGCGGTTGTCGGGATTGACGCTGTTCTTGCCGCATGGCTACGAGGGCCAAGGTCCGGAGCATTCGTCGGCGCGGCTCGAACGTTTTCTGCAGTTGTGCGCCGAGTACAACATTCAAGTGTGCGTCCCTTCCACGCCCGCGCAGATGTTCCACATGCTGCGCCGTCAAATGGTCCGTGCGCTGCGCAAGCCGCTCATCATCATGACGCCGAAGAGCCTGTTGCGGCATCCTCTGTCGGTTTCCCGGTTGGAAGAGCTGGCCACCGGCAGTTTCCGCAACGTCATCGACGAACTGGACGACCTGAAGCCCACCGCGGTGACGCGCATCGTCCTGTGCAGCGGCAAGGTGTACTTCGATTTATTGAAGGCCCGCCGCGAGGCCAAAGGCGATGCGGTCGCGCTGGTGCGGATCGAACAGCTGTATCCGTTCCCGTCCGAGGAGTATGAAGCCGTCATTCGCAAGTACTCGAATGCACGCGAAGTGGTCTGGTGCCAGGAGGAGCCGCAAAACCAAGGTAGTTGGTATCAAATTCGTCACCGGTTGCAGCTTCCCTTGAGCGCGAAACACGAATTGCTGTACGCCGGTCGCGCCGGCGCCG
>CAZZXZ010000007.1:0-2771 GCA_964658135.1 uncultured Acetobacteraceae bacterium
CGGCTTTGGGTCGGCCCGGGCAATGGGCGATACTCAACACGCGCTCGGCCATGGACCCGTTCCTCACCTATGCCGAGCGCCGCGATCTGCGGGAACGGGTGTGGCGCACGTATTACAACCGCGGAAACAACGGCGGCGCTCATGACAACAAGGCGATCATCACCGAAATCCTCGCCCTGCGCGGCGAGCGTGCCCGTCTGCTCGGCTATCCGACTCATGCCCACTGGCGACTCGCCGACAGCATGGCGGGCAGTCCCGACGCCGCCATGACCTTGATGCTGCGCATCTGGCCGGCGGCGGTGGCCCGCGTGCGGGAGGAAGTCCTCGACATGCAGGCGCTCTGCGCCGACGCCACGATCGAGGCCTGGGATTATCGTTTCTATGCCGAGAAAGTTCGCCAAGCGAAATTCGCCTTCGAGATGAATGAAGTGAAGCCCTACCTGCAGCTCGAAAAGCTGCGCGAAGGCATGTTCTGGGCTGCCAACGAGTTGTACGGTTTGAATTTCACGCAGGTCATGGGACTGCCGGTGCACGACCCCGACGTCCGGGTCTGGGAGGTCAAGTCCGCCGCGGGGCGACACGTCGGACTGTGGTATTTCGATCCTTATGCGCGGGCCGGCAAGAGCTCGGGCGCGTGGATGAGCGACTATCGGGATCAGCAGAAACTGGACGGCGCCGTGTCGCCCATCGTTTCGAACAACACCAATTTTTTGAAGAACGCCGGGGCGGAGCCCATTCTCGTCAGCTGGGAGGAGGCTGTGACGCTGTTTCACGAGTTCGGTCACGCCTTGCATGGTTTGAATTCCGACGTGGAGTTCGCGTCGCTGTCCGGCACGCACGTGGTTCGCGACTTCGTCGAATTCCCGTCGCAATTGCACGAAAATTGGCTCAAGGCCCCGCAGCTGCTGGCGCGGTTCGCGCGGCACCACCGGACCGGGGAGTCCATGCCGACGGAGCTCGCGGCCAAGATCGAGGCGGCGAAAACCTTCAATCAAGGGTTCGCCACGGTGGAATACCTGGCTGCCGCGCTGGTCGACATGCAATTGCATTTGGCGACGGCACCGGTGCTCGATCCGCAAGTTTTCGAGCACGCAGCCCTCGAGGCGCTCGGCATGCCGCGCGAACTGGCCATGCGCCATCGCTTGCCGCATTTCGCGCACATATTCGCCAGTGACGCCTACTCGGCCGGCTATTACAGCTATCTTTGGGCGGAGGTGCTCGACCACGATACCTTCGAGGCGTTCGTCGACGCCGGCGATCCGTTCGATAAAGGCGTTGCAAAGCGTTTGCACGATGACATCATGTGCGTCGGCAACAGCATCGATCCGGCGCAGGCGTACCGAAATTTTCGGGGCCGCGATCCGCGGATCGACGCGTTGCTGCGCGCGCGCGGTTTCAGTCAAGCGGAGTAACAATGCCGGCCATGGTTCAAGACGATTCCAAACATCCGTTGGTGCAGGCCAACGCGCTGCATCAGTACTCGGTGACGCCGGCGGATCTGCCGCTGGCTTGTCCGATGCCGGGCATGTTCCTATGGAACTCGCATCCCCGAGTCTATCTTGCAATCGAAGTGGCCGGCTGGGCCAAGTGCAGCTACTGCGGGGCCGAATACACGCTGGTGCGCACCCCGCACGAGGTCATCAAGGCCGGTCAGTAGCTGTTGTAGGATTTCTCTTCGATCAGGGTGGAGCCGAGCGCCAGGTTGATGCGGCGTTTTATCGCCGCGCGCTCATCGTTTTCCACGTATACGGCGCGGGCGAGCTCAATGAAGCCGGCGTCGAAGATTTGCGCGCGCTCCTTGTCGCGTATGGCATCCTCGATGTTCCAGAGCCGTTCGTTCACGGCCTGCAGCGCTTGCGTGTCGACGTCGACCTCGGCTACGGCATATACGGATTGCGCCCACGTTTCCTGCAGCGCCGCCAATTCCACCCGCACGTTGGCGAGCTTCGAGGGGTCGCCGATACGCTGCGATTTGATGCGCAAAATGGTGATCTTGTCGAGTAATTCGCCGGGCGATACCGGGACTTTTATCTCGTTCATCGCGGGAGTCTAGCGAATTTCGAGGTGCGTCATCAGCGCATCGAGCCGGGCGGTCACGGCGTCGACCGAGATCAAATCCATGATCCCGGGCCGCTCGATTTTCGTGGTCCACGGAACCGTCGCCGCCGGCTTGCCAAACGCCGCCAGGCAGGCTTCGTCGTATTTGTCGACGCACCAGCGGCGACTGTAATAAGGGCCTGCACGAGCGCTGCGTGTCGCCGCATACAAACCGATGACCGGTGTGCCGACCAGCGTCGCCATGTGAGCGGGACCGGAGTCGGGCGAGACCAGCAGTGTGGCTCTTTCGAGCAAGCCCAGCATTTCCGGCAGCGTGTCGCGGCCGATTTGATCGACGAGCGTGGCGCTCTTCGCGGCGGCCACGATGGCGTGTCCCATGGACCGTTCCAACGTGCTGCGACCGCCCGCCAGAATCACCCGCATATCGTATGCCGTGGCGGCGTAGTCGGCGACCGCCGCGTAACGCGCGGCGGACCAATTCCGAAACCGATGGCTCGAGCAGGGACTGATGACGAGGGTGCGTCCGACATCGGGGATGAGGCGAGCTGCGTAGTCGCGCGCGCCGTCGGGCAGCGAGATGCTCCAGGTGGCCGCACCCGGCTCGATGCCGCAGGCCCGGACGAAACCCAGAAACGAGTCCAGCACGTGCTCGGCGACCTGCGGCGCGATGCGTGCGTTGGTGAACAGCCATTGCAGCTCGCGCGCGCGCGCTC
>CAZZXZ010000007.1:2781-52184 GCA_964658135.1 uncultured Acetobacteraceae bacterium
CGAAACGCCGCCGCCGAAGCGCGCGATGAGCGCGCAGCAGTTCGCGGAACATTGCGCGTTTGTCGAAGGTGATAAACTCGACCTCGGGCAGAATCGCCGACATCAACTTTGCTTCGATTGCGCCGATGATCCATGTGAAGCGGGTCTGTGGCCATGCCGTTTGCAGTGCGTGCAGCGCGGCTGCCGCGTGGCAGACGTCACCGATGGCCGAGAGGCGCAGCAGACACACGCTGCGCGGCGGTGCATCGAAGCTCAGTGACATAAGGACACGCTCGAGAGAATGACTAAGCAGGGCGGCCAACGCATCGCCACTTCCGATGGCGCCATGCTCGCCGATCGCGCCTGCATTGGCAAACTGCCGGATGGCGCGACGTGGGCGAGTTTGTTCGAACCCGCGTTCTGGGCCGGGCGCGGCGAACTGCTCGAGGTCAGCCGCGGTCGCGGCGCGGCCTGGTTCATCGCATCGGGCGCGCGGTCATGGGCGCTACGTCACTTTCGCCGCGGCGGTTTCATCGCGCACCTGCTTGCCGACCGCTATGTCTGGGTCGGGGAGCAGCGCGTGCGCGCCTTTGCGGAATGGCGCTTGCTCGCGCTGCTCGTGCAGCAGGGCTTGCCGGTGCCGAAGCCCATCGCCGCCCGGTATGGACGCCGGGCATTGACGTATCGGTGCGATCTCATCACGCAGCGCCTCGTGGACGCGCACCCGCTGAGCGTGTGGCTCGAGCGCGGTGCCTTGGACGATACGCTCTGGCGCGGCATCGGTGCGACCATCGCCCGTTTCCATGCGGCCGGCGTGGATCATGCCGATCTCAATGCACACAACATTCTCATCGATCCCAACGGCCACGTGAGCGTGATCGATTTCGATCGCGGCCGCGTGCGCGCGCCAGGACCATGGACGATGCGCAATCTCGCGCGGCTGAGGCGCTCGCTCGACAAAATCGCGCGTCATCTTCCGGGGGATCGTTTTCCCGCGACGGCATGGCGGGTGTGTCTCGCCGGCTACGCGTCGGGCGCACCGCTTGGCCCGGTCGCCTAGGCCGTGCGCCATCTCTACAGTCTGCTGATGTACTTGTTGCGTCCCATCGCACTGGGGGTGGTGCTGTGGCGGGGTCTGCGCAATCGGCTGTACTGGGTCGGTTTGGGCGAACGGTTCGGCTGGGGCGATCCGCTGCCGGGCGACGCGGTGCGCGCCGGCCGCGCGGTCGGTTCGATCTGGGTGCATGCCGTGTCGCTCGGTGAAGTGACGGCCGCCGCCGCGCTGGTGCACGCGCTGCAGGCGCGGCATGCGCAGTTCGCGTTGATCGTGACGACGGCGACGCCCACCGGTCGGGCGCGCGCGGAAGCGTTGTTTGGCGCGGCAACCTGCGTGAGATTTCTACCTTACGACACGCCGGGCGCGATGCGCCGGTTCCTGCGCCGCGCGCAGCCGCGGCTCGCCATCATCATGGAAACGGAATTGTGGCCGAATCTGTTCCATCAATGCCGAGTGCGTGGCATTCCCATCGTCTTGGCGAATGCGCGTTTGTCGCAGACCTCGGTGCGCCGCTATGGCCGCGTGCGCGGCTTGTGCCGGGAGGTGCTGTCGGGAGACGTCTTCATCGCCGCGCAAACCACGGCCGACGCGCAACGCTTCATCGCCTTGGGCGCCGATCCGGGTCGAACTCGGACGATCGGCAATTTGAAGTTCGATGTAGCCGTCGATGCGGCCGTGGCGGACCGCGGACGCGAACTGCGGGCCCGGTTCTGGAGCGGCCGACCGGTGTGGATCGCGGGTAGCACCCATCAGGGCGAAGAAGAAGCGGCCCTTCGCGCGCATGCCGAGCTCCTAAGCCGCGTGCCCCGTGCATTGCTCCTCTTGGTTCCGCGCCATCCCGAGCGCTTTGCGGTGGTGGCCGATTTGTTGCAGCGGGGCGGTTGGCGTTTCCAGCGCCGCAGCAGCGCGCAGGCGGTGCCGGCGGACTGCCACGTGTTGTTGATCGATACCATGGGCGAACTGGCCAGCCTCTACGCCGCGGTCGATGTCGCATTCGTGGGCGGCAGTCTGGTTGCCGTGGGCGGCCACAATTTACTCGAGCCGGCGGCCTTGGGCGTGCCGGTCATCACCGGACCGTATCAGTCGAACGCGAAGGAGGTCGCCCAGCTCATGCTGCGCGAAGGCGCTGCGATGCAAGTGGCGGATGCGCGGGAACTCGGCGCAGCGGCGCAGGACTTGTTGACGAACGGCCAGCGGCGGCTCGACGTAGGCTCGCGCGGGCTGCAAGTGGTGGCCGCCAATCGCGGCAGCCTCGAGCGCCTGCTGGGGGTCATCGGGCCGCTGTTGGCGCGGCGGCGTCCGTGAACAGGGCATTGAGACGTTGAAGGCTCTGTTCGGACAAAATCCCCGCGGCCTGCTGCAGCTTGATCATGTCGAGCATGTAGTCGTAGCGGCTCTGCGAATAATCGGTTTGCGCCTGGATCCACAGACGCCGCGATTCCACCACATCCACCGCGGTGCGCGTACCGGCTTCATAGCCCGTCTCCGATGCCTTCAATGCGCCGGCATTCGACTCGACGGCGCGTTGCAGCGCTTTGACCCGTGAGATCTCGGACAGCACGCCCAAATAAGAGTCACGGGCATCGTGTTCGGTCTGCCGCGCAACCCGTTCGACCCGCTCCTTGGCTGCCCGTTGCTGATAGACGGCCTGACGCACCTGGGATGCCACCATGCCGCCCGAATAGAGCGGGAACGTGAGCTGAATGCCGATCGTGCGCTGGTTCTGATCGAGGGTGGAGCTGCCGTACGGTGTGCCGTCGGAATTGATGCTGGCGCCGTCGCTGGTCGCCTTGTAGCTGCTGCCGACCAAGTCGAGCGACGGATAATGTCCGCCGCGCGCCGAACTGACATTCTCGCGCGCGATGTCGGCGGCCAGGCGGCTGGAGACCAGCGCAAGGTTTTGCTGCAGTGCCATGTCGACCCAGCGATCCTCGCTGATCGGGTCCGGATTGGCCAGTTCGAACGGCTCGAGCGGGCGTGCCAAGGTATCGAACGGATCGCCGGTGATTTCGCGCAGCAGCTCCTGCGCGGAGGACACCTGGCGCTTTGCGGCAATCACGGCCGCGGCCGTGCTGTCGTGCGATGCACGCGCTTCCTGCACGTCGGTCACGGCGATCAGGCCGACCGCGAAGCGCGCTTCGGCCTGCTCGAGTTGGCGGCTCACCGAGGCAAGCGCGCCTTGTTGCGCGCCGAGCGCATCCTCCGCGGACAACACGTCGAAGTAACGCTGGGCCACGCGCTCCATCAAATCTTGTTGCGCGGCCTGGTAGTCGGCTTCTGCCTGTGCGACCTGGGCATCCGCGCGCTGCAGCGCGACCCAGTTTTCCCAGCGGAAGATATTCTGCTTCAGGTCGACGCCCCACTTGTGGGTATGGGTGGTGGTGCGACCGTCGAAGGGAAAGCTTTCAGAGAAATCAGGTCCACCCGGGACGCTCACGGATTCGACGGTGTTCGACGAACCGGTGTCGCGTTCCTTGGTGACCATGCCGCTGCCGGTCAGCTGCGGCAGCAATGCGGACAACGCCTGCGGCTTGGATTCGAGGGCCGCGAGTCGCGTGGCGTCGGCCTCCCGGATCTGCGGATCGTTCTGCAGCGCGCGTTGATAAACCGCCAGCAGATCGGCCGCCGACACCGTACGCACCCCGACAAGAAAGATCAGCAACGTCAGAGCACGCTTCATTCCGTCGACCACGTCCATTCGCTCACCCAGGTGTTATATTCTACTACAACACCAGAATGAGCGGTCAATATTGCGGAATTCCCGGATCCAAATCCTGTGACCATTTCAATATGCCGCCGGACAGGTTGGCCACCGAGCGAAAACCGTGACTGGTCAAAAACCGCGCGACTTCCGCGCTGCGAGCGCCCGAACGACAAATCACCACCGTCTCCTTCTGCGGATCGAGTTCGGTGAGGCGATCGGCGATCTGGCCCATGGGAATGTGCACCAGAGCGGACGGCACCGGTGCGAGCTCGACCTCCCAATCCTCGCGTACATCGAGAAGCGTCATCTCGGTGCCGGCCGCGCGCCGTTCGACGAATTCGCGCGGGTTTATTTCTTTGATCGTCAAAACACGAATCCCGGCGGTGCCGTCGCATTGCGCAACGGGTCGATGACGGTTTCGAACAAGCTTTCGCGAATCCATTCCGCCGCGTCGACGCGCCGTACCAACATGGCGTCCATGACCGGTGCGACGCCCACGACCACGAACAAGCGTCCGCCCAAACGCAGCACGTGCTGAAAACGCGGATCGTAAACCGGCAGCGATCCGGTGATCGCGATGGCGTCGTAATCGCCGAATACCGCACCGTCGAACGCATCGCGCGTCTCGAATTTGACGCGTGCAGCGGGCACGGTGCGCAGGTTCGTGGCGGCGGCCACGCTGAAACTCTCCTGGATGTCGATCGAATGCGTGGAACGGCCGAGCAAGCTGATGCACGCGCTCAGGTACCCGGTGCCGGTACCGATTTCGAGTACGCTGTCCGCCGCGCCGATGCCGAGCGCTTGCAGGATTCTTCCCTGCAGCACGGGTGCGAGCATGGACTGACCGTAACCGATGGGGATGGGCGTATCGGCGAATGCCAGATCGCGGTACTCGGGCGGCACGAATGCTTCGCGCGGCACGGCTGACATCGCATCTAACACGCGCGGATCGAGCACCTCCCAGGTGCGAATCTGCTGGTCCACCATCTGCTGACGCGCGCTTACTTTATCCATAATGTCTCGACAGTGATTAAGGCCGTTGATTATGGTCAATTTCTACAAGCGGCGCGAGCCCCGTGCGTTATTCTGCTTCGCACGGATGTACACAGTGCGTCCCCTCCGCAGCGCACTTAAAAATTTCAAGCATCCTCGGGATTCGTCACATAGAGGTCCATGTTGATCCTGCCTGCCGTCGCCTTGTGGGTTTTCATCTCAGCTACATTGGCCATCGGCCTTTCTTTGCTTGCGCTGGCGAAGCTTCGACAGGAGCGCGCCGTCGCCAAGGTTTCGGAGCAGATTCGACAACTCACCGTAGAGAGCGGCACCGCGGGCAGGATCGGCGTCGAGGGTAACTCGAAATCGATGGAACAACTCGGGGCGGCGGTCAATAAACTGCTCGAGAATCTCGACCGGCGCGGCGCCAATCTGCACGGGCGCGAGCAATTGTTTCAGCGCCTGGTCGAGACGGTACACGATGCCGTGCTGGTCCACCGCAAACAAATTCTGTTTGCGAATTCGCGTTTCCTCGCGCTCTTGAGCATGCGTGCCGCCGACGTGATCGGGCGGCCGTTGAGCGATTTCGTCGGACCGCAATACGTCGAGCTGGTGGATAACAATTTACGGCGCCGCTTGAACGGCGAAGCGGTGGCCGAGCGCTACGAAGTGGAGTTGGTGGGTGCGCACGGCGAAGTCACGCGGGTCGAATTATCGAGCGTGGTCATCGACAGCGCGGGCGAAAATGCCTTGTTGCTCACGGCGCTGCAGATGATGCCGGTGGCCGCCGTCGCGGCTCCCGCGGTGGCGGCACCGCGTGCCATGGCGACACTCGATGCCATGGGCGAGAGCGTGATCACGGTCGACGCCGAGGGCCGCATCGACTACATCAACAGCTCGGCGGAGCTTCTCTTGGGGCAGCGTCGCGATCAGGTGACCGGCAAGACGTTTCTCGAGGTCGCGGCGCTGGTGGATGAGTCGGACCGGCGCTCGTTGGGCGATCCGGTGCGCATCGCCCTGACGTCGGGCGGCCGCGTGTCAATGGGCCGGCGAGCGGTTCTCGTGCCCGCCAACGGCGCTGCCGAGAAGTCGGTCGAACTGTCCGTCTCGCATCTGACGTCGACCTCGGGCGTGACGCTGGGGTTGGTCCTCGTCATGCACGACACGAGCGAGCTGCGCGGTCTGACGCGCCAGATGACCTACCAGGCGAGCCATGACGCCTTGACCGGGTTGGTGAACCGCCGCGAATTCGAACGCCGGCTGCAGGAAGCCATGGATTCCGCGGAAACCGGTGCGGCGGTGCATGCGCTCTGTTATCTCGATCTTGATCGTTTCAAGGTCGTCAACGATACGTGCGGACACACGGCCGGCGACAACATGCTGCGTGAGGTGGCATCGCTCATCAAGGAGGCCGGTCGCGATTCCGACACGGTGGGCCGCCTGGGCGGCGATGAATTCGCGCTCTTGTTGGTGGGCTGCCCGCTCGATAAAGCACGCCAGATCGCTGACGACGTGGTGCGTTCCGTCGCCGATTATCGTTTCGTCTGGAAAGACAAGATCTTCAACATCGGCGTCAGCATCGGTTTGGTGGAGATCGGGCATGCCGGCGGTGCAATCGAGGATTTGATGAATTCCGCGGATTCGGCCTGCTACGTGGCGAAGAAACAGGGTGGCGTGCACGTGCACGTCTACTCGGCGCGCGAAGAAGCCACCGCCCGGCACAGCGGCGAGATTCATTGGCTGCAAAAAATTCAAGGCGCGTTACGCGACGACAAGTTCGAGCTGTATTACCAACAGATCGTACCGGCTCAAGGTGGTGTGGTGCATGGGCCGGCCATGGAAGTCTTCGTGCGGATGGAAGGCGAGGACGGACAGCCCGCGGCGCCGCCGGCCGATTTTTTCCGCGCGGCGGAACGTTATCGCTTGATGCCCCTGGTGGATCGATGGGTGGTGCAGGCGGTGTTGTCGGCGTTGGGTCGCGGCGGGCTGAAGTTGCCGGCGGGGCGCAGCGTCGCGCTCAACATTGCGGGCCAAACCTTGGGCGACGTCGAATTCCTCGAGTTCGTGGTCGATTGTTTCGATCACACCGGCGCATCGCCCAACGACATCTGTTTCGAGCTCACGGAAAATTCGGTGGTGTCCAATCTCGATCATGCACGGCGTTTCATTGCCGTGCTGCGCGGCATGGGGTGCGAGTTTGCGCTCGATGATTTCGGCAGCGGGGTGAGTTCATTTTCGACGCTGAAGACGCTCCCCATGGACTATTTGAAGATCGACGGCTCGTTCATCCACAATCTAGCGGTCGACACGGTCAACCAAGCAATGGTCGCGGCGATGATCGAGCTGTCACGCAGCTTGAACTTTCGGATCGTCGCCGAGCAGGTCGAGGACCAAGAGTCGCTCGACTTGGCGAAAGCCATGGGCTTCGATTTCGTGCAGGGTTTCATCATCGGTCGCCCGCAACCGCTGTCGGTGACGCCGAGTCCCCCGGTTCTCAACAACATATAACCGCCGGGCAGGCGCTCATAACAAACTGCTATGGTAATAAACCCCGGATTAGGAGGAAAATCGGGGAAAGTACGAGTCTGTAACGAGGTGCCGCATGCCCATTTACGAAGATAACACCAAGTCCATCGGGCACACGCCCTTGGTCCGGATCAACCGTTTGGATGCCGGCAGCGGAGCCACCATTTTGGCCAAGATCGAGGGTCGCAATCCGGCCTATTCGGTCAAGTGTCGGATCGGGTCGGCAATGGTGTGGGACGCCGAAGAGCGGGGTACGCTCAAACCGGGCATGTCGATCGTCGAAGCCACCAGCGGCAATACCGGCATCGCGTTGGCTTTTGCGGCCGCTGCCCGCGGCTACGGCTGCGTACTGACCATGCCCGACACCATGAGCATGGAACGGCGCAAGGTGTTGATCGCGTTCGGCGCCAAGCTGGTGCTGACGCCCGGCGCGAAGGGCATGAAAGGGGCGATCGCGAAAGCCGAAGAGCTGGCCGCCGCCGATCCCGCCAAGTACCTGTTGATGCGGCAGTTCGACAATCCGGCGAATCCCGCCATCCACGAAAAGACCACCGGCCCGGAAATTTGGGCGGATACCGAAGGGCGAATCGACGCGTTCGTCGCGGGCGTCGGTACCGGGGGCACCCTGACCGGCGTTTCGCGTTACATTAAAAACACCTGCGCGAAGAAGATCGTCACCGTCGCGGTAGAACCGGCGAACTCTCCGGTGATCAGTCAAACGCTCGCGGGTCAAACGCCGGCGCCGACGCCTCACAAGATCCAAGGGATCGGCGCCGGTTTCATTCCCAAAAACCTCGACCTGTCGTTGATCGACCGGGTCGAGTTGGTGAGCAACGAAGAAGCGATTGCGACGGCACGCAAGTTGGCCCGCGAGGAAGGTATCTTGTGCGGGATTTCGTGCGGCGCAGCAATGGCGGCCGCCCTGCGTTTGGCGCGCGAACCGGCTTTTGCCGGCAAGACCATCGTCGTGGTGTTGCCCGATGCGGGCGAACGCTATCTGTCGGGTGCGTTGTTCGAAGGTCTGTTCGAGGATGTCGAGAAATTACAGGCCGTGGCTTGACGCCGTCATGACAGTCCTCGCCAATACTGCCCTCGCCAACCCGCCGGCGAATCCGGTGGCGCTCAACGCCGGCGCGCTGGAACAGCTCGCTGCCGAATTGCTGCGCAGTTACCGTAGCGACGATCGTGCCCGCCGCATCTCGCATCGTTACCTACCCTCGCGCGAGGCCATCGTCGAGATCGTGGAGGCGGTGCTCGACCTAATGTATCCGGGATATTTCGGGCGCCGCGATCTGAACGATGAAAATTTGAGCGCCCACGTCGCCCATGCCGTGTCGGTGCTTGCGCCGCGCATCGAACGGGAGATGGAACATTGCCTGTGCTACGGACGCGAAGGCGATCCCGAGCCGATGGAATACGGCGACTGTGCACCGCAGGCGCGCGAACTCACGCAGGTGTTCCTGAGCCGGCTACCGGAAATTCGCGCTCTCTTGGTGCGCGACGTGCAGGCGGCGTTCGACGGCGATCCGGCCGCCACCAATCTGGACGAAGTCATCCTCGCCTACCCCGGCGTGCTGGCGGTGAGCGTGTACCGGATCGCGCACGCCTTGTACGATCTGGGCGTACCGATGATGGCCCGTATCATGACCGAGTGGGCGCATTCGAAGACCGGCTGCGACATCCATCCGGGAGCGAAGATCGGGCCGGCTTTTTTCATCGATCATGCCACCGGCGTGGTGATCGGCGAAACGACGGAAATCGGCGAGGGCGTGAAGCTGTACCAGGGCGTGACTCTGGGCGCGCTGTCGTTCCCTCGCGATGCGGCCGGTCAACTGATCCGCGGCCGCAAGCGTCATCCCACGGTTGAGAGCGGATCGACGTTGTATGCGAACGCCACGGTGCTCGGCGGTCAGACCGTGGTCGGTGCGGACAGTGTCATCGGCGGGTCGGTGTTCCTCGCACGCAGTGTGCCGGCGCGCTCCCGGGTGTCGCTCAAGGAACCCGAGCTGCGAGTGGCCACACGCGATGGGGCCATGGAGCCCGATGCCATTTATTTCGACATCTGACGGATCGCGGGTCGCGTGCGTTTGCGGTAGGCTTGGCGTCGGGCATGCCTGTGTAAACGAGAGGTCGAGTGATGGAGGAGTCCGATAAGCCACCGGAAGCGGTGGCACCACGCAATACGCTCAAGCTGAAGAAGCCAGTGACGAGAACGACGCCCGTCACGCCCAGGGCGTCTTTCGTCCCGGCCCCCTCGGCACCCGCGCCGCGCAGCCGTGAGCCAGCCAATTGGGCCGATGAGCACAAAAGCCGAATGCAGGCCGACATGGATGCGCTGGTAGCCGGCGGTCCTACGCCCGCGGACCGCGGGCGTAGGCGCTGAGCCGTGTCTACGAGGCGCTGAGCCCGCTCACATCAATTTGCCGAGTACAGGCACCATCAACAGGGCGACGATGTTGATGATCTTGATGAGGGGATTGATCGCGGGTCCCGCGGTGTCCTTGTAAGGATCGCCGACGGTGTCGCCCGTGACGGCCGCTTTGTGCGCATCCGAGCCCTTGCCGCCGTAGTGCCCTTCCTCGATGTATTTTTTGGCGTTGTCCCAGGCGCCCCCACCAGTGGTCATGGAAATGGCGACGAACAATCCGGTCACGATGGTACCGATCAGCAAGCCGCCGAGGGCACGGACCCCGGCCCCCGGACCCATCAGCCAGTTGACGACGAATACCAGCCCGATGGGGGCGAGGATGGGCAACAGCGACGGCAGGATCATTTCCTGAATGGCCGCCTTGGTCAATAGATCAACGGCGCGCGAGTAGTCGGGCTTGGCGGTGCCCTCCATGATGCCCTCGATCTCACGGAACTGACGCCGTACTTCATTGACCACGGCTGCCGCGGCGCGGCCCACGGCTTCCATGGCCATGGCGGCGAACAGGTACGGGATGAGTCCGCCGATGAACAAGCCGATGATCACGGCCGGGTCGGACAGGTCGAAGCGCGTGGTGTGACCCAACACTTCGTCGAGTTTGTGGGTGTAGTCGGCGAACAGCACGAGCGCGGCGAGACCGGCAGAGCCGATGGCATAGCCTTTCGTCACCGCCTTGGTGGTGTTGCCGACGGCATCCAGGGGATCGGTGACGTCCCGTACTTTCTTGTCCAAATGCGCCATTTCGGCGATGCCACCCGCATTGTCGGTGATCGGCCCATAGGCGTCGAGAGCGACGATCATCCCGGTCATGGACAACATGGCCGTGGCGGCGATGGCGATGCCATACAGTCCGGCGAGTTGGAACGCCGCCCAAATGCTCAACGTGACGGCAAGGACGGGCAGCGCACAGGACTTCATCGACACACCCAGGCCGGCGATGATGTTGGTGGCGTGGCCGGTCTGCGATGCGGCGGCAACATGACGCACCGGGCCGTATTCGGTGGCGGTGTAGTACTCCGTGATGACGATCATGGCCGCCGTGAGCGCAAGCCCCACCAGCGTGCATAGCCACAGGCGCACGCCGAGGTCACCCATGACGGCGGTGGAGACGACATAAAAGGCGACCGCCGACAACAGGCCGGCGACGGCCACCCCCTTGTAAAGGGCGGTCATGATCTTGCCGCCACGGGTCGAGACAAAAAAGGTGCCGACGATGGACGACAGGATGGAGATGGCGCCCAACAGCAAGGGATACATCACCGCCCGTTCACCCATGCCGGTCATGACCAGTCCGCCGAGCAGCATCGTGGCCACCAAGGTAACGGCGTAGGTTTCGAACAAGTCAGCGGCCATGCCCGCGCAATCGCCGACGTTGTCTCCGACATTGTCCGCAATGACCGCCGGATTTCTCGGGTCGTCTTCCGGTATGCCGGCTTCGACCTTACCGACGAGATCGGCGCCAACGTCCGCGCCTTTGGTGAAGATCCCGCCGCCCAGGCGCGCGAAGATGGAGATCAGGGAACCGCCGAAAGCCAAGCCCACCAGCGAGCGGAGCGCCGTTGCGCCATCGCCCAACAGCCGCGCCATCGCAAGGTAGTAACCGGCGACGCCGAGCAGCCCCAGCCCGACCACCAACATGCCGGTGATGGCACCCCCCCGGAAGGCCACTTTAAGCGCGGCGTTAATGCCGTCATGGGCGGCTTGGGCGGTACGCACATTGGCGCGCACCGAAATGAACATGCCGATGTAACCGGCAAGCCCGGACAAAATGGCGCCGACCGCGAAGCCCCCGGCGGTGGGCCAGCCCAACGTCAGCCCGAGAACCACGAACAAGAGGATGCCGACGATTGCGATGGTGGCGTATTGACGGTTCAGATAGGCGCGCGCACCCGCTTGAATCGCAGCGGCGATTTCCTGCATGCGCGCATTGCCCGCAGGTTGCGCCAAGATCCACCGAACCGATACCAAGCCGTACAGTACCGCCACCACACCAGAACCTATCGCCAGCCACAGCGCATTGTCGAGCGTCATCGAAAGTCTCCGTCGTCAGAGCGAACGATTTATATTTTTTTGAAGAATTTTCTGATTGTTTTTCTACACCAAACTATAGCACGAACCGGGTTTTGAGCCGCTTCGCCACCGCGACGCCTTTGAGCGTGACGTAGGCGGGCACACCTTGCGAGTAGGGAGGGTAATCCTCGCCGGTGATGAGCGGCGCGAGATATTGGCGGCAGGCCGCGGTGATGCCGAAGCCGTCGGCCGTGATGAAGCGGCGCGGCACCTTCTTTTCTTTGTTGGCGACGGCGTCGAGCGGTGCTTCGCCGATGGTCCAGCGATAAGGTTTGGAGGACTTTCGTACGATGACCGGCATGACGGCATTCCTGCCCTTCAAGGCCAGCTGCACCGCCGCGCGGCCCACCGCATAGGCCTGCTCGACGTCGACCTTCGAGGCGACGTGGCGGGCCGAACGTTGCAGATAATCGGCGACGGCCCAATGGAATTTATAGCCGAACTCGGCCTGCGCCATCTGCGCGACGAGAGGACCCACGCCGCCCAGCTGCGCATGGCCGAACGCGTCCTTGGTGCCGCCCTCGGCCAGAAACTTTCCATCGGCATCGCGCACGCCCTCCGACACGACGATGACGCAGTAGCCGTACTTGTCCACCGATCTTTTCACCCGCGCCAGAAATTTCGGCTTGTCGAAGGTGATTTCGGGAAACAAGATGATGTGCGGCGCATCGCCGGCTTTCACACCGGCCAGCCCGCCGGCGGCCGCCAGCCAACCTGCATGGCGACCCATGACTTCCAGTACGAACACCTTGGTAGAAGTACGCGCCATCGACATGACGTCGAGCGCCGCCTCGCGCGTCGAGACCGCAATGTACTTGGCCGCCGAGCCGAAGCCGGGACAACAATCCGTCACGGGCAGGTCGTTGTCGACGGTTTTCGGCACGCCGATGCAAGCGATCGGGTAATCGAGCTGCGCGCCGATCTGCGACACCTTGTGCGCGGTGTCCATGGAGTCGTTGCCGCCGTTGTAGAAAAAGTAGCCGATGTCGTGCGCGCGGAACACCTCGATGAGACGCTCGTATTGCGCGCGATTCTGTTCAAGGCCCGCGAGTTTGTAGCGCGCGGAGCCGAATGCGCCCCCGGGCGTGTAGCGCAGTCCGCGAATGGTGGCGCTGCTCTCCATGCTGGTATCGATCAGGTCCTCGGTGAGCGCACCCAAGATGCCGTGCCGGCCGGCGTACAACTTGCCGATTCGAGTCGGATATTGGCGGGCGGTTTCGATCAATCCGCAGGCGGAGGCGTTAATGACGGCTGTGACGCCGCCCGATTGTGCATAGAAAGCGTTTTTTGGTGCGCGGCGTTGCATAATGCGCGGAGGATAGCCCATCGGCGCCGGCAACGCCCGTTTGACGCTGGCCTTGCGCGAAGGTACGGTAGCGCGGTTTCAACTCTAACGAGAATCATGCGTATAGTTCTGCTAGGCGCGCCGGGGTCGGGGAAGGGCACCCAGTCGCAGCTGCTCGTCAAAACCTATGGTGTGCCGCAAATCTCCACCGGAGACTTGTTGCGCGAAGCGGTGGCCAGGGGCACCGAACTGGGGCTGCGCGCCAAGTCCGCCATGGATGCCGGGAAACTCGTCGACGATGCGACGGTTCTGGGCATGATCCACGACCGTCTGGCGCAGAGCGACGCGGCGAAGGGCTTCATCCTGGATGGCTTTCCGCGCAACATCGCGCAGGCGGAGGCGCTCGGCAAGATGCTCGCCGACATCGGTAAGCCGCTCGAGGCCGTGGTGCTGTTGAATCTCGATCTCGACATCCTGTTCAAGCGTTTGACGGGCCGCCGTACCTGTCAAGGCTGCGGCAAGGTGTTCAATCTGTTTACTTCGCCGCCGGATAGCGTGGCGCACCGCCGAGAATGCGGACACGAGCCCACGTTGATTCAGCGCCCGGACGACAAAGAAGAAGTGATCGGCAAGCGGCTCGAGGTGTACGACGCGCAGACCAAGCCGTTGATCGCCTATTACAAGTCGGCGGCGCTGCTGCGCATCGTCGACGCCGACGCCGACATGAGCACCGTGTTCGCGAGCATTCAGAGGGCGGTGGCGCAACCCATCGACTCGGGCGAATTGCTCTAAACCGATTCAGGAGAGTTGTTCCAGCAGCCGCGCGCCGATCTCGCGATGGCGCCAGCCGGTCAGCGCATGCGTGTCCCGTTTACCCATGGCGAGCGCCTTCAGCTCGCCGCGCGGCGCGAGCAGTTCGGCGCTGACCTGCAGCTGCCCCGCCCGCGCATCGACGATCTTGCCGAGCCGCTCGAGCAGCATTTTTTGCGCCGGCGTGGGACGCGCATCCTGGATCGGATTCAAGTCGGTGACGGGAACCGAGGACTCGAGCCGCAGTGTTTCCAGCAGGCTCAGCGCCAGCGTCTCGTTGAAATTCGCCGGTAGGGCGTCGAGCTTGTCGAGCGCGGCGCGCGTGGCCGGATTGGCCTGTGCGACGGCGAAAATCGCCGGATCGGAGATGATCCATGCGCGCGGCAAGTCCTTGGTACGGGCGAGCTTTTCACGCCAGATGGCCAGGCTCTTGGCGCGTGCACGCGGGACCGGATTAAGCTGGTCGATGCCGCGTAAGCGTTCCCAGGCCTGGCTCGGCTCCGGTTCGTAGAGGCGTGGATCTTCCAATCCGGCACAGTCCTCGGCGGCCCACTGTTCGCGCCCGAGCATCCGCAGCCGCTCGGTGAGCCGCTCGGCGATCGCGCCGAGGTACAGGACGTCGTCGGCCGCATAGTCCAGTTGGGCGGGCGTCAGCGGTCGTTTCGACCAATCGGTCCGGGTCTGGCCCTTGGGGATGGTGACATCCAGAAGCGTATTGACCAGTTCGGCATAGCCGATTTGCGGTTTGAGGCCCACGCAGCCGGCCGCAATCTGGGTGTCGAACACCGGCGAGATCACGCGTTTGGTGGTCAGGTAAAAGGCTTCGAGATCCTGTCGGGCGGCATGGATCACTTTACGCGTCTGCGGCGCGGTCAACGCCGGCACCAACGCATCGAGCCCGCCGTCCATCAGCGTATCCACGCACCAGACCACGCCGCCGGCTTCGAGTTGCAACAGGCACAGTTTGGGAAAGAATGTGCGCTCGCGGAGGAACTCGGTATCGAGGCCAATCGAGGCTGCGGCCGCCAGGGTGTGTGCCAGCGCGGGCAACTCGTCCTGTCGATCGACCCAAATCGCGTCGGGCATACCTTAAATCCGCGTGTACAATTTAGACAGCTAATTATGACTGAATGAACGATGCTGCGACTCGCAAAAGCTTTCTGGGAGATTGCCCTGTGGCGAAGGTCGCCGGCCCAGTTGCCGGCATCGATCTTCCTGCTGAGTTTGGTGGCCGGTGCCGCGGCGATTCTCGAAATCATCGGGGCTTTGTTGCCGCCCGGCCCCAGCGACCGCATCGTCACACGGGTGCTCTTGGCCGTCGCCTTGCCGCTGTCGTTCGCCTGGGCGGTATTGGCCGTCACGCGCCACCGGCAACGTTTTCTGCAAACCGGCAGCGCGCTCCTGGGGGTCGCCGTGATGGCTCAGCTGGTCTTGTACCCGCTGGGCTCGCTGCTCAATTCCGTCGGTTCCGACCGTCCCGCGTCCATCCCGTTGGGGCTGTTGTTGTTCGTGGGGCTGGTTTGGTACCTGCTTGCGTGCGCCAACATCTGGCGTGCCGCGCTCGATTCCGGCATCGCCTTAGGGCTGGCCATCAGCATCGGCTATCTGCTGCTGTCGATGGTTCTCGAGCAGCAACTGCTGCCGGACGCCTGACGCCGTGCACGTCCACATCCTCGGCATTGCCGGCACCTTCATGGGCGGGATCGCCGCTCTGGCGAAGACGGCCGGGTTCGAAGTGACCGGCTCGGATCTGAACGTCTATCCGCCCATGAGCACGCAGCTCGAGCAGTTGGGCATTCCCTTCGTGCAGGGTTACGGCGCCGATCAGCTGGCCCTGCGGCCGGACGTGGTGGTGGTCGGCAATGCGCTAAGCCGCGGCAGTCCGGTGATCGAGGCCATGCTCGATCGCGGCATGGCCTACACCTCGGGCCCGCTATGGCTCGCCGAGCACGTTTTGAAGGATCGGCATGTATTGGCGGTGGCCGGCACACACGGGAAGACCACCACCAGCAGCATGCTCACCTGGATTCTCGAGCGCGCCGGGCTCGCGCCGGGGTTTCTGATCGGCGGGGTGCCGACCAATTTCGACTCCACCGCGCGCCTCGGTACATCCGCCTACTTCGTCATCGAAGCCGACGAATACGACACGGCTTTCTTCGACAAGCGCGCGAAGTTCGTGCATTACCGGCCGCGCACCGCCGTTCTCAACAATCTGGAGTATGACCACGCCGATATCTATCCGGACGTGGCCGCTATCAGGCGGCAGTTCAATCAGCTGCTGCGCACGGTCCCGGCGGCTGGTCGTCTGCTGGTGAACGGCGACGACGCGGAACTCGCGACGACGCTCGCGATGGGTTGTTGGACCCCGCGCGACACGTTCAGCGCCCGGCCGGAGGGTGCCGATTGGACCGCGCACGACGAGGCGGGGAACTCGGCGCGCTTTGCGGTGCACCTGCACGGCCAGAAGGTGGCCGAGGTGGACTGGCAGTTGCTCGGCAAACACAACGTCATGAATGGTCTCGCGGCTCTCGCGGCGGCTGCCCACGTGGGCGTGGCACCGGCGCTCGCCGCCCAGGCACTCAGCGATTTCAGCGGTGTGAAGCGGCGCATGGAAGTGCGCGGCGTGGTCGGCGGAATCACCGTCTACGACGATTTCGCGCATCATCCGACGGCGATCGAAACCACCCTGCAGGGTCTGCGCGCGCGGGTCGGTGACGCGCGCATCGTCGCCGTGCTCGAGCCGCGCTCGAACACCATGAAACTGGGCGTGCATCGAGACCAGCTGGCCAAGTCGCTGGCGTTGGCCGATCGTGCCTGGTTCCTCGATTCGGCGGAGCTCGGTTGGGACTTGACGGCGGCGATGCGGGCGCTCGGCGCGCGCGCCAGTTTCGCGCGGTCCGTCGAGACCTTGGTGAGCGGCTTGGCCGGCGAGGCTCGCGCGGGCGATCAGGTGCTCATCATGAGCAACGGTGGCTTTGGCGGCTTGCACGATAAATTATTGGCGGCGCTGGCGGCATCGGCAGCGCAGGCCGCGGCTTCGGGAGCGACTTCGACATGAAATCCATAGCGCTTTTTCCACTGAATATAGTGCTGTTTCCGGACGGTCCGTTGCCGTTGCGCATCTTCGAGACCCGCTACGTCGACATGGTGCGACGGTGCATGCGCGAGGACGAACCGTTCGGAGTGGTGGCGATCCGCGAGGGTCATGAGGTCGGACCCGCCGAGACGTACGAAGTGGGCACGATGGCGAAGATCATGGATTTCGATCAGCTGCCGGACGGGTTGTTGGGTCTGTCGTGCACGGGACAACAGCGTTTTCGCATCGGCCGACGCAGCGTGCAACCGGATGGGCTCAAGCTCGCGGACGTGCAATGGCTGGAGGTACAGCCGGCACTGCCGGTGCCCGCCCGTCACGCACGCTTGGCCGAGTTGCTCGAGAACGTCCTGCCGCAGCTCGGCGAGGTGTACACCGACATCCGCATGCGGCTCGACGATGCCGCCTGGGTGGGTCATCGATTGGCGGAAATCCTGCCGATTCCACTGGCTGCCAAGCAGGCCTGTCTCGAAATGGACGATCCGCTCGAGCGGCTCGATACCCTGTCGCCGCTGACCTAGGCAACTCGGCGGCGCCGATAGAAGCGCTGCAGCGCGAAGCCCACCGCAACCGTCCACGCCAACACCAGCCAGCCGATAAATCCGTCGAAACGGCTCAACAAAAAACCCAGCGGTGCCGTGCTTAGCGGTTGCGACAGATCGTGGGCCACCAGCATGACCCATACCCAACCGGCATGCAGACCGATGCAGGCGGCAATGTTGCCCGTGGCGATGCGGACGACCGCAAGCACGATGCCGACCGCCAACAGGCATAGAAACGCATCCGCGATGCCGAGCGGATGGGCGAACAGATGCAGCGTGCCGGCCAGCAGGTCGACGCCGCTCCATGCGGTGACGGCGGGCGCGGCGATCTTGAAGCTGGCGAAGAAATGCGTGGCCGAATACACCGCCGCGGTCGCGAGGACGGCGGCCGTCGCGCCCGACTCGCGCAGGATGCCGGACAGCATCGCGCCGCGCAGAAAGGTCTCTTCGATGAAACCCACCGTGAGCGCGCTCAGCAGCCGACCCAGCCCGATTTTGAGCCACGCCGCGGCACCCAAGCTGATGACGGCGCGCCACTCCACCAGCCCGAGGCCGGCCATCACCCCCACCACGCCCGCCATGCTCACGCTGCCGAGCACGAAGCCAAGCGTCATCTCGCGGAGAAACGGCGCCCGCGGTATACCGTAACCCAGGCTCTTCCGATCGCGCAGGCCCAAGCGGCGCGCGACCAGCAGAAAGCCGGCGAGCAGCGCCAGCATGCCGATGCGCTCGCCGATGCGATGAAAGGGGAAGGCGAAGTACGGATGCAGGAGCAACCAGGCCGGATAGGTGAACACAGCAATCGCAGCCAAGCCCATGAGGATGAGCCCGAGAAACCAGGCGAAAACGCGCACGCCGTCGCTAGGCGGCGTGCAGGGTGGGAAATATCTTCGCGGCGGCCGCCACGGTGATGTCTATATCCTCGGCGCTGTGCGCAGCCGAGAGAAACCCGGCCTCGAACGCCGACGGCGCCAGATAGATGCCGGCATCGAGCATGGCATGGAAGAACTTTTGGAAGCGGCCGACGTCGCAGGCCATCACTTTGGTGAAGCTGTCCACCGTGGCGGCGGAAGAGAAAAAGAAGCCGAACATGCCGCACACGTGGTTGGTGGCGAAAGGGATGTCCGCCGCCGTCGCCGCCGCCGCGAGCCGCTGCATCAACTCATCGGTGGTCGCGCCCAGCCGAGCGTGGAAGCCCGGCGCGCCGAGCAGTTCCAAGGTGGCGATGCCGGCGGTCATTGCCACCGGGTTGCCGGACAACGTGCCGGCCTGGTAGACGGGTCCCAGCGGCGCCAGCTGCTCCATGATGTCGCGGCGACCGCCGAAGGCGCCCACCGGCATGCCGCCGCCTATGATCTTGCCGAGCGTCGTGATGTCCGGCTTCACGCCGTAGAGAGCCTGGGCGCCGCCGAGCGCGACCCGAAAGCCGGTCATCACTTCGTCGAAAATCAACACGGCGCCCGACTGATCGCAGACCTCGCGCAAGGTGTTCAAGAAACCGGGCGCGGGCGTGACGCAATTCATGTTACCGGCGACGGGTTCGACAATGATGCAGGCGACCTGGTCGCCGATTTGGCGAAACACCTCGCGTACCTGGTCCGCATCGTTGTAATTCAGCGTGACCGTGTGCGCAGCCAGCGACCGCGGGACGCCGGGCGATGTCGGCACGCCGAGCGTCAGCGCACCCGAGCCGGCCTTGATGAGCAACGAGTCGGAGTGCCCGTGATAACAGCCCTCGAATTTGACGATGGTGTCGCGCCCGGTGAAACCGCGCGCCAACCGAATCGCGCTCATGGTGGCCTCGGTGCCCGAACTGACGAAGCGTACCAACTCCATCGACGGCACGAGCTCGATCACGCGGCGGGCGAGCGTGGTTTCGAGTTCCGTCGGTGCGCCGAAGCTCAAACCGTCGGCTGCCACTGCTTGCACCGCGGCGATCACCCGAGGATGCGCATGCCCCAAGATCATCGGACCCCATGAGCCCACGTAATCGATGAAACCACGGCCATCCGCGGCGGTGACCCGGGATCCGAAGGCTCTCTTGAAAAAAATCGGTTCGCCGCCGACGCCGCGAAACGCGCGCACCGGGGAATTGACGCCGCCGGGAATGTAACGGCAGGCTTCTGTAAACAAACTCGACAACGACACTCTCCCCTCAGGACACCACTGGTAACACAACGTGCGGCAGGTTCAGTCTGACTTCCAGCCCACCCTGGGCATGATTTTTCGCCGTCGCCCAGCCGCCGTGGGTTTTCATAACCTGGGACGTGATGGCAAGACCGATGCCTTCGCCGCCGCTGGCCCGATCGCGCGATTCGGCGACGCGGTAGAAAGGTTCAAATATACGCTCCAAGTCGGCGTTCGGCACCCCCGGACCGCGATCGCGCACCATGATGGCAATGCCCGCGACCATTTTTTCGACCGCAACCTCGACGGGCGCGTCGGGCGGGCTGTAGCGCACCGCATTGCGCAGCACGTTCTCGATGGCACTGCTCAACAATTCGCGATTCCCGTGCAACGTGGTGTGCACCGCACCCGAGAGCACGACATGGCAGCCTTTGACGGCGCCCTCGAAGTTTGCGTCGTGCACCACGCTCTCGACCACCTCGTCGACGTCGAATACTTCGCGCTCGAACGGCCGGTCGGTCCCTTGCAACCGCGCCAGCCGCAGCACCTGGCTGATGAGCGCATCGAGCCGTTCGATTTCGCGTTCCAGTCGATCGAGTTGCCGCGCCGGATCCGCCGCCGGCTGCCGTGCCAGGCCGACGGCCACCCGCATACGGGCGAGCGGCGAGCGTAACTCGTGCGAAATGTCACGCAGCAATTGCGTGATGGCCGCGCGGTTGCTGCGCAGCCGATCCGCCATGGCGTCGAAGTCGCGGGCCAGTACGGCGAGCTCGTCCTTGCGCGTCTCGAGGCCGGCACTGACGGGTAATTCGCCGCGCGGCATATCGAACGGGTCGGCGGCCAGACTGCGTGCGCCGGCCTGGATCTTGCGAATGGGCGCGCTCAGGTGCCGGGCGAGCCAGCCGCTGGTGAGCGCACTGACAAGGAGCGCAATGCCGAGGATGGCCACGGATATACCCGGCAGGCCGAATGCGCCAAAAATGCTCGGCCGGCGCAGCATCTGCAAAACCGTGTAGGCCGATCCGTCGGCACCGACAATTTGCGGGGCGTAACGCGGCGCGCGGAAGTTGCCGGGCAGTGGCGGCGAGGACCGCGCTTCGGCACTGCCGCCGGTCTCGCGGTTGACCAGGTCCATCCGGCGCGCGGCATTTTCCGACAGCTTGCGTCCGAGGATGTCCTTGCCGTCGGGACCCACGATGAACAGGTCGCGCTCTCCCGAGGTTTTGTTCGCCCGCAGCCAGTCCTTCAAAGCGCCGGTGCCACCCTTGGCAAGGACCTGGGAGGCCTGAATCGCAATATTCGGACGGCGCTGCAATTCCGCAGATTCGTATTCGCGCGCGGCTGCCGCGACGGTGATGGCGATGCTGCCGCCGACAATCAACGCCATCGCGATCCAGAACAAAACAAAGATGCGAATGAACAGGCTGTGCATGCGAAGCGCTCAGGCCCCGGCCCACGTGAGCGTGTACCCCGATCCGCGCACGTTCTTGATCTCCGGATTGTTGCCCACCTCGAGATCGAGTTTGCGGCGCAAATTACTGATGTGCGTGTCTATGCTGCGGTCGTAAGGCACGAGTTTGCGACCGAGCGCCAGTTCCGTCATCGTGTCGCGGGAGAGCACCTGACCGGCCGAACGCATCAACAGCTCGAGCACGCGAAACTCGGCGCCGGTCAGCGGCACGGACGCCGTGCCGACGCGGACCCGGTGCATGCCGGCGTTCAGCACGATGGGCCCCACCGTGAGTTCCTCCGGCAGACCACGCGAATGACGGATGCTGCCGCGGCGCAGAATGGCGCGCATGCGGGCGACGAGTTCGCGTGGATTGAACGGTTTGCTGAGATAATCGTCGGCGCCAAGCTCCAAGCCGACGATCCGGTCGACGTCGTCGCCGCGTGCCGTAAGCATCAAAATCGGGGTTTCGTGGGCCGCGCCGAGTTTGCGCAGGACATCGAAGCCGCTCACGCTCGGCAGCATCACGTCCAATATCAACAATTCGAAGCTGGCGCTTTGCAGTTCCTGCAACGCATCGCCGCCGTCATGCACGCTCTTGATTTCGAAGTGTTCGGCATGCAGATACTCGGTCAGCATCTGACATAACTCGCGATCGTCGTCGACGAGCAAGACATGCGTCGCGCGCGATGCTTGGGGTTCCGGTGACGGCGGTAGGTTTGGCATGGTCGGCCGCTACTTTCGCATAACTCCCGTCGCGCGATGATCCGGACACGCAAATTGACAATTCTTTGCATGCCCTTGAGTCCTCTGCGATACCCCGCGCCGCGTTGTCGGCTTAGGCTAAAGACATGAAACCGACTTGAAGTGGAATGGAGTAACGCACATGAAATCGATTCGCAGCGTGTTGATGGGGACGATGTTGGCGGGTGGCGCGATGCTCGCCGCCGGCGGTCTGTCGTCGGCGAGTGCCGCCGACGAGACGCCCGCGGATGCCTCTGCGCCGGCCGGCATGCACGGTCCGGGGCGGCACGGCGGAGAACTCGGTCACCTCTACAGGAAACTCGGCTTGACGAGTGCACAGCAGGCGTCGATGAAAACCATCATGACGGCGGCCAGGCCGCAGATGAAGACGCTGCACGAGCAGATGAAAGCCAATCATCTGAAGCTCATGCAGACCAAGCCGGATGACCCGAACTACAGCAACGTGGTTGCCGAAGTGGCGCAGTCGAATGCCACGCTGGCTTCGCAACGCACGACCCAGGGCGCCGCTCTCAGCGCGCAACTGTACGCCGTGTTGACGCCGGCGCAGAAGACACAATTGGCGACGCTGGAAGCCGAGTGGGAAGCCAACCCACACCACGGACATTGGGGCGAGCGGGGTTCCGAGCCGGACGGCGCTGCGGCCGGCCGCGCAGGCGAATAGGGACAGAGCCGCGCGCCGCGCGGGAGCGGGAGACGGGTCGCGCGACGTTGTCAGCGCACGGCGGCGCGGCGCGCGAATACTGATTCGACCCAGCGGATCTCGGACACGATGGTGCCGTCGGGCCGCAGGTCGAAATGCCGGTAAGCGGGCGGCCGCGAGTCGACGGCGTACTCGTCGCTGTGCGGTACGAACTGCGCGCAGGTGGAGGGAGTGGCGAACAGGCGCACCCCGTTGCGAGCGCTCTCGTAGGCTTGATGCACGTGCCCCCAGGCTACCCCTCTGACATGGGGATGGGCGTCGACGATGCGCCACAACTCATCGGCGTTCGTGAGCCCGATATCGTCCATCCAGCGACTTTGCATGGCGACCGGGTGATGATGCAGGCAGATGAGCGTCGGAACCGACGATCCCGCCAGCACGCGTTCCAGCCGCTCGAGTTCGGTGTCGGCCAACCGTCCGCCCACATGTCCGGGGTGGCAGCTATCCAGCATGACGAATTGCCATCCATCGACCCGCAGTTCGCCGCAATACTGGAACGGCGTCTGCGCCAGGCTCTGGCGCATGATGTCCGGCTCGTCGTGATTCCCCGGCACGCACAAAATGGGCAGGCGCAGACCACCGAGAATGCTCTTGAACCTTAAATAGCCGGTGGGATCGTCCTGCACCACGTCGCCGGTCACCAACATGGCCGCATAGGCGCTGTTCGGGTCGGCGTCGCCGTGGCGCGACAGGCCGAGCCCCAGCGCTTCCGCCAGCACGGTACGCAGGCTGGAATCGGTCTCCACGCCGCGTAAATGGCCGGCTGCGTTGCCATATAGATGGGTGTCGGTGATTTGTAGGATGTGCATGGCCCGAAGGGTAGCAAACGGCACCGGGCGCTTCGGTGAACCAGGTCATGGTGGCCGGGTCTTTCGGTTGCTGGCGGCGGTCGCATCGACGACAATACCGGCCCGCAAAGTACATAAGTTCAATCCGAGGGTCGAAGACGATGGCAATTAATGTGGGCATCAATGGTTATGGGCGGATCGGTCGCAACGTGTTGCGAGCGCTCTATGAAGGAAAACTCAAAGAACAAATCAAAATCGTCGCCATCAACGACCTGGGGGACGCGAATACGAATGCTCATCTGACAAGGTTCGACACCGCCCACGGGCGATTCGCCGGAGAGGTGCACGTCGACGGCGATTCGATGGTGGTCAACGGCGATCGTATCCGGGTCGTCGCGCAGCGCGATCCGTCGAAGCTGCCCTGGGGCGAACTCGGCGTCGACGTCGTCTTGGAATGCACGGGACTTTTCACGACGAAGGCGAAAGCATCGGCTCATCTGACCGCGGGTGCCAAGAAGGTCGTGATTTCCGCACCGGGTGGCGACGACGTCGATGCGACCATCGTGTATGGCGTCAATCACAATGTGTTGAAAGCGAGTCACACGGTGATCTCGAATGCCTCGTGTACCACGAACTGTCTCGCGCCCATGGCGAAAGTGCTGCACGATGAAGTCGGGATTCTGGCCGGCGTCATGAACACGGTGCACTCCTATACCAACGACCAGGTGCTCACCGACGTGTATCACTCGGATTTGCGGCGCGCCCGCTCGGCCACCATGTCGATGATTCCCACCAAAACCGGCGCCGCCGCCGCCGTCGGACTGGTGTTGCCGGAATTGAAAGGCAAGATCGACGGTTTCGCGGTGCGGGTGCCGACCATCAACGTGTCGCTGGTCGACCTGAGTTTCATCGCCGGCCGCAAGACCACGGTCGATGAATTGAACGCCGCCATCAAGAAGGCCGCGGCCGGACAGCTGAAAGGCATCCTCGCCTACAACGATGCGTCCTTGGTATCGGTGGATTTCAATCATGACCCCGCGTCGTGCACCTACGATTCGACGCTCACGAAAGTCGTGCAGGGCACCCTGGTTAAAGTGTGCGCTTGGTACGACAACGAGTGGGGTTTCTCCAATCGCATGCTCGACACCACGTTGGCGTGGTCGAAGGCCGTTTAAGAAAAGACAACGTCTGAGACCAGACAAACAGGAACGCGGGCCGGCCTGCGGCGTCGTAAGGATACACAATGAAAGTCATAAAAATGTCGGCCGTCGAGTTGGCGGGAAAACGGGTGCTGATCCGCGAGGATCTTAACGTGCCGATCAAGGACGGCGTGGTGACGAGCGATGCGCGCATCCGCGCCACGTTACCGACCATTCGAGCGGCATTGGCCGCGAAGGCTCATGTGCTCGTGATGTCGCACCTCGGCCGGCCGGAGGAAGGGCGTTTCGCGGCGGAGTTGTCGCTTGCGCCGGTGGCGCAGCGCCTGAGCTTCCTGCTCGGGGTTCCGGTGGCCTTGAAGCGCGATTGGGTGGACGGCGTGACGGTCGGTGCCGGCGAGGTCGTGTTGCTCGAAAACGTGCGTTTCAACGTGGGCGAAAAAAAGAACGCGGACGAACTCGCCAAAAAGATGGCGGCGCTGTGCGACGTGTACGTGATGGACGCTTTCGGCACCGCCCATCGCGCGGAGGCGAGCACCCATGGTGTCGCCAAGTATGCGCCGATCGCGTGCGCCGGCCCCTTGTTGGTCGGCGAACTGTCGGCGCTGGAAACTGCGCTCGAGAAACCCGCACGGCCGTTACTGGCCATCGTTGCCGGCTCGAAAGTGTCGACCAAGCTCACGGTGCTCGAATCCTTGCTGGCCAAAGTGGACCAACTCATCGTCGGCGGCGGTATCACCAACACGTTTCTTTCCGCGCTCGGCTACAACGTGGGAAAGTCGTTGTACGAGCCGGAGATGTTGGACATTTGCAAGCGTTTGCTGGAACAGTCGCAGCAGCGCGGCATCGTGATTCCGATGCCCACCGACGTGGTCGTCGCCACCGAGTTTTCGGCCAAGGCTGAGGCGGACGTGAAACCGGTCGACAAGGTGGCGGCCAACGAAATGATCTTGGACATCGGTCCGGATTCCGCGGAAGCCATGGCCAAGTTGATCGCCTCGGCGGGCACCGTCCTGTGGAACGGTCCGGTGGGCGTGTTCGAGTTCGAACAATTTGGCGAAGGCACCCGCACCTTGGCGAACGCCATCGCGCGCAGCAAGGCGTTCTCGCTGGCGGGCGGCGGCGATACCCTGGCCGCCATCGAGAAATACGGCATCGAGGACAGCATTTCTTACATATCGACGGGTGGCGGCGCGTTCTTGGAATTCGTCGAGGGGAGAAAGTTGCCCGCGGTCGAGATACTGGAGCAACGAGCTACATGAGCTTTCAATTGCGCCGGACGAAAATCGTGGCGACTCTGGGGCCGGCCACCGACGGGCCCGGCGTCATCGGCGGGATGGTGCGGGCGGGCGTCGATGTCGTTCGGCTCAACTTCTCGCACGGCGCGGTCGAAGATCATGCGCGACGTATGAATTCGGTGAAGACGGCCGCCAGCGAGGCCGGGCGCTACGTGGGCGTGCTCGGCGACTTACAGGGGCCGAAGATTCGCATCGATCGTTTCGTGCTCGGCAAGGTGATGCTCGAGGATGGCGCGGATTTCACGCTCGATGCGAGTCTCGCGGTCGATGCCGGCACCGAGCACGCCGTCGGCATCGCTTACAAGAAGCTGCCCGCCGACGTCTTCGCGGGCGACGTGTTGCTGCTCAACGATGGTCAGATCAGTCTACAGGTGCTGCAAATCGATGGCCCGCGGATCAATACCCGCGTCTTGGTGGGCGGCGAACTCGGCAACAACAAGGGAATCAACCGCCAGGGCGGTGGGTTGTCGGCGGGCGCCTTGACCGACAAGGACCGCGAACACATTCGCGCGGCGGCGGCGTTGAAGGTCGATTATCTCGCCGTCTCCTTCGCACGCGATGCAGCCGACATGAACGAGGCGCGCGGGCTGCTGCGCCAGGCAGGCGGCCATGCCTTGCTCATCGCGAAGATCGAGCGCGCCGAGGCGATCAAGAACCTGGCCGAGGTGGTCAAGGCCAGCGACGGCGTCATGGTGGCGCGCGGCGATCTCGGCGTGGAAATGGGCTTCGCGGAGCTTGCCGGTCTGCAAAAACTCATCGTCCACGAGGCGCGCCATCAGAATCGTCTGGTCATCACGGCGACTCAGATGATGGAATCCATGATCGTCAGCACCATCCCGACCCGGGCCGAAGTCTCGGACGTGGCCAATGCCGTGATGGACGGCAGCGATGCGGTCATGCTGTCGGCGGAAACCGCTGCGGGCAAGCATCCCGCCAAGGTCGTCGAAGCCATGGCGCAAATCATCGTGGGCGCGGAGAAATATCAAGGCGAGCATGTGCGCATCCGGCAGCGCAAGACCGGCTATTTCGAACGCACCAACGAAGCGATCGCGGCGGCGGTGATGTACACCGCGAACCATTTACACGTGAAAGCCATCGTGGCGTTGACCGAATCCGGCGAAACGGCTCTGTGGATGTCGCGCGTGCGGTCAGACATCCCGATCTACGCGTTCACGCGCCAAGAGGCGACGCGCTCGCGAGTGACCCTGTATCGCGGCGTGTATCCGGTGGCTTATGAACTGGAGGACGTTGACCGCGAAAGGTTCTATTCGTCCATTTTTCACCAATTACTCGACCTCAAGCTGGTCAAGGATGGCGACTTGATTATTTTGACCAAGGGCGAATCGGCGGGTGTGGTGGGCGGCACCAATTCCATGCAAATTCTGCAAGTCTCGACCAAATAAGCCATGCCGGCCGAATTCCGCGGCACCGACCGGTACATCGCCACCGACGAATTGATGGCCGCGGTGAATGCTGCGTCGGTACTGTCGCGGCCGCTGCTCATCAAGGGTGAGCCGGGCACGGGCAAGACGTTGCTGGCGACCGAGATTGCGCGCTCTCTGGCGAAGCCCTTGTACGAGTGGCACATCAAATCGACCACGAAGGCCCAACAAGGGCTATACGAATACGACGCGGTGTCAAGGCTGCGCGATTCCCAGCTCGGCGATCCGCGCGTGAAGGATATCCATAACTACATCGTGAAGGGCACGATGTGGGAAGCCTTCGACAGCGAGGTACCGCCGGTGCTGTTGATCGACGAGATCGACAAGGCGGACATCGAATTCCCGAACGATCTGCTGCGCGAACTGGATCGGATGGAATTCTACGTCTACGAAACCCGCGCGACGGTACGCGCGCGGCACCGACCGTTGATGATCATCACCAGCAACAACGAGAAGGAGCTGCCGGATGCGTTCTTACGGCGCTGCTTCTTTCATTACATCCGCTTTCCCGACGCGGAGACCATGAGCCGCATCGTCGATGTGCATTTTCCCGATCTTAAACGCGACCTGCTGCATGAGGCGCTGACCACTTTTTTCAAGATTCGTGAAGCGCCGGGTCTGAAGAAGAAGCCGACCACGTCGGAATTACTCGACTGGATCAAACTGCTGGTGAGTGAGGACATTCCGGCCGACGTGCTGCGCAGCGACGATGCGAAGAAACTGATACCGCCGCTGTACGGCGCGCTCATAAAGAACGAGCAAGACGTGCATTTGTTCGAGCAATTGCTGTTCCTCAACCGACGGAATGCTCGTTAGGTTTTTCTCTGCGTTGAAGGGCGCCGGAGTGCCGGTGTCCATCACGGAACTGCTGACCCTCCTCGAGGCATTGAAGGCGGGATTGTCCGCCTCCAACGCGCAAGTCTTTTACTACCTGGCGCGGACTTGTCTCATCAAGGATGAGCGTTACTACGATCGCTTCGACCGCGTGTTCGCCGCACAATTCAAGGGCGCGCAGGATGTGTTCGCGCTGCTGGAACGCGACTTGCCGACCGATTGGTTGGCCAAACTGGCGCAGCGGGATTTGACCGATGCAGAGAAGGCGCGCGTCGAGGCGCTGGGCGGGTGGGAGCGGTTGATGGAAACGCTGAAGCAGCGGCTCGACGAGCAGCAGGAGCGGCATCAAGGCGGCAACAAGTGGATCGGCACGGTCGGCACTTCGCCGTTCGGCGCCCACGGCTACAATCCGGAGGGAGTGCGTATCGGTCAGGATGGATCGCGGCACCGAAGCGCGGTCAAGGTATGGGATAAGCGCGAATTTGCCAATCTGGACGATGGCGTGGAACTCGGCACGCGCAACATGAAACTGGCGCTGCGCAAGTTGCGGCGCTTCGCGCGGCGCGGCGCCGCGGACGAATTTGCATTGGCCGACACCATCGACGCAACCGCCCGAGCCGGCGGATGGTTGGACATCAAAATGGTGCCCGAGCGGCACAATGTCATCAAAGTATTGTTGATGCTCGACATCGGCGGGTCGATGGACGACCACGTGAGAACTTGCGAAGAATTGTTTTCCGCGGCGCGCAGCGAATTCAAGCATCTGGAGCATTTCTACTTCCACAATCTGACCTATGAGGCGATGTGGCGCGACAACCGGCGCCGTGCCACCGCGCAGGTTGCCACCAACGAGATCATGCGAACGTACGGGGCGGACTGGAAGCTCATCTTGGTGGGCGATGCGACCATGAGCCCCTACGAAGTGGTGCATGCGGGCGGTAGCGTCGAGCATTGGAATCCGGAACCCGGCGCGGTATGGCTACGGCGGCTGCTGCAGGCGTATCCGAAATTCGCCTGGATCAATCCCCGGCCCGTGGCGCAGTGGCGACAGGCGCAGTCGGTGGCGCTGATTCGGGATTTGCTTGAAGGGCGCATGTATCCGTTGACACTGACCGGCTTGGGGGACGCCATCGACGTGTTGAATTAGGCGATCGTTCCCACGTAAGCCTGTCATACGCCTGTAACAATTTTGCGGGTCGCCGAGTCAGCGACGTCTGACGGGCATGCGGGCCGGGAGCCCCTCGCGCCGCCCGTGCCAATCATCCACCATCCGCCCCGTCATTCGTGTCCAGGCTGGTGGAATCATCTCGTATGATGAATCGCGTCACATGCTGAATCATTCCGTATGCTGAATCACCTGGATCCGGCGTCCGCACTCGCCACCGGGCTGCTGATCTTCGCGCTCGTCATGGTCATTTTTTTCGAAGCGACCAATGGTTTTCACGATGCGGCCAACGCCGTTGCGACGGTGATCTACACCAAGTCGCTGCAGCCGGGCCAGGCGGTGGTCCTATCCGGCATCATGAATTTCGTCGGGGTCATGGTGGGCGGCATCGCGGTGGCGTATGCCTTGGTCGAACTGTTGCCGGCCGAAGTTCTATCACCGCCGGACGGCGGTCCGGCCGTCGCCATGCTGGTATCGTTGTTTGCCGCGGCGCTGACATGGAACATCGGGACTTGGTGGCTCGGGCTGCCGAATTCCAGCTCACATTGTTTGATCGGCTCGCTCATCGGCGTCGCGCTCGGCAACGCCTTCGCCCGCTCGCGCAGTTTGGTCGAAGGCGTGCATTGGGCCCAACTCTGGAAAGTGCTGGAGGCGCTCGCGCTGTCGCCCATCTTGGGCTTCGTGCTGGCCGGCGCCTTGTATTTTTTGTGTCGAAAAACACTGCACGACAAGCATTTGTATGAACCGGTGCAGGACAAGCCGCCGATCTGGTGGATGCGCGGCATTCTGATCCTGACCTGTTCGGGCGTGAGCTTCGCGCATGGCACCAACGACGGTCAAAAGAGCATCGGTCTCATCATGCTGACCATCATCGGGATATTCCCCGCGACTTATGCGTTGAATCCGACGGCGGACATGTCGCTGCGCGACATATCCGGATTGATGCAGCAAGCGGAACCCTTCGTGAGTCGTTACGGCGACGATGAGAAGGACACCGCGCTCGCTGCCATACGCTCCCTACAGAGGCAGGCGGCGCGCGAGAAGGGCGGAGCCGAGGTTAAGTTGAACTCGGAGAACGGGACGCCGGGCCACCCGCTCGAAACCGGTGCTACGACCCCCGCCGCCAAGAGCCGATCCGCCATTCGCGATGACGTTTACCAGGTCGTGTCCGAATTGAAGCATGCCGAAGACGTCAAGGGCGTCGGCGCGCAGGCCAAGAAAAGTGCCGAGGAAATCGCCAAACGATTAGGTAAGTCGGTCGAATATGCGCCGCTGTGGGTGCGCATCTTGAGCGCGGTTTGCCTGGGCGTGGGAACCATGATCGGCTATCAGCGCATCGTCAAGACCTTGGGCGAACGCCTCGGCAACACCCATTTGACCCCCGCCCAGGGTGCCGCCGCCGAAGTGGTTTCCGCGGTGCTGATCGGCACCGCGGGTTTCACGGGACTGCCGGTCAGCACCACGCATATCGTGACGTCGGGTATTGCAGGCACCATGGTCACATCGGGCGCCGGTCTCAAATACGGCATGGTCTCGAGAATCATCATCGCGTGGGTATTCACTCTACCCGTGACCATCCTGATCGCCGGCGTCCTTTATTACTTTCTGGCAAGCCCGAAGTTTTAGGGCCGGTTGGAATGCGCCGGGATGTGCGCCGTCAGGCAACATTGCGCGGCGCGAGGTCGGCGTCAGCCGATTTCTTCGTGCGCTCTCATGCGGGTGTCGACGATGGTAGCCGGAACCGCTGCCGCACCAATTTCGAGCACCAGGATTTTCACGCCGGCCACGCGTCTTGCCGCACGCTCCACGGCCTTTCGTTCGGCGAATGAATTGACCCGCCCGGAGATGGTGACGGCGCCGTCGTTGACCAGCACGTCGAGCCGGGTATAGTGAAGTGCGGGGTTCGTCTTTAGTTCGTTGACGATGCCCTGCAACAATTGAGCGTCCGTCGGCATGTGATTCTTCGACAATGTCGGTGCTTCAAAAGGTAGGATCGATTCTGCGACCGCCCGAGCTCGCCAGTCTGTGCGCTAGCGAACAAAAATAAACAATATCCGCGGCGGTTTTTCAGGCAACGGTGACTCATCACCTTCAACGCGGCACCGCGCTTCGTATACTGTTGCGCGGCACCACATTTTCCATGACAGCGAGTCCATCCACTTGGACGATGAAGCTTCCCAGTTAGGCTTGATATTGACCGGCGGCGGCGCACGCGCCGCTTATCAGGCGGGCGTGCTCAAGGGAATAGCCGAATTGTTGCCGCGCGGCGCGGGTTGCCCGTTTCCCGTGATCACCGGGACGTCGGCGGGTGCGGTGACGGCGGTGGCCTTGGCCTCCGATCCAGCACATTTCCGCCAGGCGGTTTTCGCGATCGAACGGGTGTGGCGCGGGTTTCGGGTCAACCACGTGTTCAAAGCCGATGCCGTCAGCGTCTTGCGCTCGGGTCTGCACTGGATGCTGGCGCTGCTGACGGCCGGATGGTTGGTGCACCCGCCGCGTTCGTTGTTCGACAATACGCCGCTGTGGGATCTGCTGCGCGCCGAGCTCAATTTCGACGGGATTCCGCGCGGGCTCTACAAAAAGCATCTGTCGGCCATCGGTATCTGTGCGACCAGTTACGCGGATGCCGACTCGGTGACGTTCTACGCCTGTGCCGCCTCCATCGATCCCTGGCAGCGTGCCTTTCGAAAAGGCGAGCGGGTGCAACTGACCCTCAACCATTTGATGGCGAGCCTGGCGATACCGTTCCTGTTCCGTCCGATCTACGTCAACGATGAGTATTACGGCGACGGTGCGATGCGCCAGACCTCGCCGTTGAGTCCGGCGATTCATCTGGGCGCCAACCGATTGTTGATCATCGGGGTGGGTGATACCGAAAGCGATGGTCTCGGGCTGCGCAATCCGCGCGCGGAGCCCACCTTCGGACAAATGTTCGGGTTCATGCTCGACTCGCTGTTCATGGATCAACTGCATTCCGACCTCGAACTCATCAGCAGTCAAAACGACACGCCGGGGATGCGACGGATCGAGTCCTTGGTCATCACGCCGTCCGACGACGTCAGCGAAATCGCGCGCCGCCACCGCCACGAGCTGCCGCGCAGCTTGCGCATCCTGTTGAGTACCATCGGTGCCAACAACAGTGCCGGCACGCAGCTGTTGAGCTATTTGCTGTTCGAGCGTGGCTATACGCGCGAATTGATCGCTTTGGGTCTCGCCGATGCACGCGCGCGAGCCGAAGAAATTCGCACCTTCCTGCGACTTGACAAGCTGCCGCGTCATCGCTCGCGACACCAGCTCGCGGGCCAGCTCTGAGCGCCGCGGGGCGGCGCCTCAGCGTCGCGTGCCGCAACCTGGCTAGTGTTTCTGCAACGAGTCGTGGCGGCTCAATACTTGCGGGTAGCCGTGCCGGAAGTGATCGGCCAGACGCTCGGCTATGTACACGGAGCGGTGTTGGCCGCCGGTGCAGCCGATGGCGATGGTCAAATAGCTGCGGTTGGCCGCCGCGAATTCGGCAATGCGCTGCGTAAGAAATTCGCTCAATGCCTGCACCATGTTGCCCACCGCCGGATGCGACGCAAGATAGGCGATCACGGCGTCGTCGCGACCGTTCAGATGGCGCAACTCCTGTTGCCAGTAAGGATTCGGCAGACTGCGGACGTCGAATACGAAATCGGCGTCGCCGGGAATGCCATGCTTGTAGCCGAACGATTCGAACATCAGCGCGAGGCGGCCGTCTTTGCGCAGATCGACGCGTTCACGAATCCGTTCCCGCAGCCCATGCACCCCCATGTTCGAGGTGTCGATCACCAAATCTGCGGCGATCGTGATGGGCTCGAGAAGGCGCCGCTCGGTGGCGATGGCCTCGCGCAGGCTCACGGCGGTCGACACCAGCGGGTGCTTGCGCCGCGTTTCGGCGTAACGCTTGAGCAGCACCTCGTCGGTGGCGTGTAAATACAATACTTCGCAGTCGATGCCGATACGCCGTAATTCGGCGACCAGCGCCGGAATGGTTTCGATTTCGTTGGGGCGGTTGCGGGCATCGAGCCCCACCGCGGTACGCAGGTAGCTATCGTCGGTGCCGCGGATCGTATGGGAAATGAAAGGCTTCAACAGCGCAGCCGGAATGTTGTCGACGCAGTAGAAGTCGATGTCCTCCAACATGTGCAAGGCGACGCTCTTGCCGGATCCAGACAACCCGCTGACGATGATCAAACGCATGGTTGAACGGCGAAGAGCGCGCCCGGGCCGCTCATGACGCTGAACGTGCCTTGATCACTTCGTCGGCGTGATGATCCGAGACCTTTTCCTTGTGTTTTTTGACGCTGCGGTCGAGCTTGTCGGCGAGTGCGTCGATGGCTGCATACATGTTGGGCTCGGTGGCATCCGCATGCAGCTTATTACCGCGCATGATGAGCGTGGCTTCGGCCTTGTGACGCAGTTTCTCCACCGTGAGCACGCAATGTATGTCGATGACTTGTTCGAAATGCCGGGAAATCTTTTCGAATTTTTTTAATACGTAGGCACGCATGCTGTCGGTGATTTCCACATGATGGCCGCTGAGATCGAGTTGCATAAAGCTCCTCCTGGGGTCGACGTCGAGTCGACGGTTTTTAGGACGCGCGGGCAGCGGCTCGTTTCCGTTCGTTCGACGGAGCGATCTGCATGCCTTCGCGATATTTGGCAACGGTGCGACGAGCCACCGGAATGCCTTCCTGAGACAGAATCTCCGCGAGCTTGCTGTCGCTGCATGGATTTTCCGAATTCTCCTGAGAAATCAATTTCTTTATCTTGGCGCGGATGGCGGTGGAGGACATTTCGGTGCCGTCCGCCGCCGCCACATGACTCGAGAAAAAATAGCGAAATTCGAACACGCCGCGCGGGGTGTGCATGTACTTGGCGGTGGTCACCCGCGAAATTGTGGATTCGTGCATTTCCACCGCCTCGGCCACATCCTTCAGTATCAGCGGTTCCATGGCTTCTTCGCCGAGCTCGAAAAAACTGGTTTGGCGCTGCACGATGCACCGCGCGACCTTGATGAGCGTCTCGTTGCGGATCTCGAGACTGCGCATGAGCCAGCGCGCTTCCTGAAGTTGCGTCCGCAACATGGCGTGATCCGGGGTGCGCGAGATAAGGTTCGCATAGCTTTGATTGACACGAACCCGGGGCACCGTCGCCTGGTTGATTTCCACGATCCAGCCACGGTCGGTGCGTCTGACGAAGACGTCGGGAATCACGTACTCGGCTTGCGCCGGATTGACCGATGCACCGGGCCGCGGGTGGCACGAGCGGACCAATGCAAGCGCCATGTCCAGGTCGCCCTCGCTGCAGCGTAGATGGCGCCGCAACAGCACGTGCTGTTGACTGGCCACCAGATCCAGATGTTCCAGAGCGACACGGATGGCGATGTCGCGGGCCGGCGTGTGCGAATGCAGTTGACGCAACTGCAACGCGATGCACTCGCCTAAGTTGCGTGCGCCGACGCCGGCCGGTTCGAGCGCCTGTACGGCGCCTAGTACGCGCTCCACGTCGGCGCTCGTCGCGTCGATCTCCGGCAGCAAGCTCGAGCGGACGTCTTCCAGATCGTCTTTCAAGTAGCCGTCGTCGTTGATCGCATCGGTAATGACCCGGGCGATCGCCATGTCTACGGCCGACATGTTGGCGAGTTCCAATTGTTCGATGAGCAGTTCTTGCAACGTCTGACCATGTTGATCGCTGAAATCGCCGCTGCGATCGTCGTCGCCCGACCACGGGGAGTCCGCGGGTCCGCTGGTCTGCTCGCCCCAGGCTTCGTCGGCAATTTCTACCTCGGGTTGTTCGCGCGCATCGCCTGCCGCCGTCTGCCCATCGAGTTCGACGTATTTTTCCTCCGCGGGTAGATCTTCTTCCTCGCGGTCGCGAATGGCTTCGGGCGCCGCATCCACCGCGAGTTCATCCTCGGCCTCGAGCATGACGTTGGTCTCGAGCGTCTCGCGGACATGGGCCTGCAGGTCCAACGAGGGGAGTTGCAACAGGCGAATAGCCTGCTGCAGCTGCGGCGTCATCGTCAGCTGTTGGCCAATGCGAAGCTGCAGACTGGGCTTCAACATAGTTGTTCGGATCCGCGCCTACAGTTTGAAATCCTGACCCAAGTACACCTCACGAACCTGCGGATTGGCAAGAATTTGATCCGCAGAACCGGACGCGAGCACGGCGCCTTGACTGACGATATAGGCGCGACCGCAGATTCCCAGGGTCTCCCGAACATTATGATCCGTGATCAATACACCGATTCCCTTGTCCGATAAGTGTTTGATTATGCGCTGAATGTCGGCGACCGACAGCGGATCGACGCCGGCAAACGGCTCATCCAGCAAAATGAACTGAGGATCGGCGGCCAGGGCTCGCGCGATTTCGACACGCCGCCGCTCGCCGCCCGACAGGCTCATGCCTAGACTGTCGCGTACGTGGCCGATGTGTAACTCGGCCAAAAGCTCCTTCAAGCGTGCGGTACGCTGGGCCGCGTCGAGTCCCGGCCGGGTCTCGAGAATGGCGAGAATGTTATTCGACACGGAGAGTCGCCTAAATACGGACGGTTCCTGCGGGAGGTAGCCAAGCCCCAATTGGGCGCGCCGATGCATGGGCAGGCGGGTGATGTCGCGGTTGTCCAGATAGATCTCACCGTGTTCGCAGGGCGTCAGACCGACCACCATGTAGAACGCGGTGGTTTTACCCGCACCATTGGGTCCGAGCAGCCCGACCACCTCACCGCTCTCGACCTCGAGCGACAGATCGCGCAAGATCTGCCGCGATTTATAGCTCTTGGCCAGGTTCAGCGCTCGCAATACCGTCATGGTTTGGATGGTGGCGGCGTAATGACGATGTGAACGCGCTGCGATCCCTGTTCCGACGTTTCGGCGACGATGCTTTGCGCCAATACGTTGTACTTGAGCGATTCCCCGCGGATTTCGGTCTGCCCATCGCTCAACCAGGCATCCTTGGTCAAGTTGATCAGCCCTTTGCCGGCATCGTAATCGATGGTTTGAGCGTGCCCGCGGGCGACTTTGCCGGTTTTGGCGATATGTTCTTGGAACAGGGCGGGTTTGCCGGTGACGACGGCCTTGGAGAGCGCCTGTTTCGCAAAATTTATCTGCGCGTCGTCGGCGTCGAGCTGCCCGTCGGCCATGACGATTTTCACGCTGCCGCGGAACGACCATAGGCTGTTCTCGAAATCCAGGCCGGCGGCTTGCTTGCTGCCCTGACCTTGGTCGGCGGCGATGGACATGGCGCCCTGCGAGATTTTCACTTTGTGCAGCAAGACGTTGTTGTTCGCCAGATCGAAATCGCCGGATTGCGCATCGACCACGATGTCGAGCGCTTTGTGCTGTGCAGCCAGCGCCGGACCGACGAGGAACGATGCGAAAAGGACCAGCATCGGAGAGGTCGAAGTCTTAACGTTGGAAGCGGCCATGAACCTTCGATTTCAAGCGCAGGGTGCGCTCCTTCAAATTAGCGACCAGTCCATGCGCTGCGAGCGTATGGGCGCCTAGGTCGATGCGCACGTCGTCCTCGGTGCTGGCGATGGATTCCGGGACGTTGTAGCTCAACGTCTCGGTGTGCACGATGGCGGTTCCGGCGTGTTGGGTGCTGTCGCCCTGTAAACGCACGTTGCCTCTGACGTCGATAATATTACCATCCGGTTCGACGCGCGCGAAGTCACCGACCAACACCCAATCTTGACCGTTCGGCGTCTGGTAATCGACCTGAACCGTCGACAAAGCCACTTCGCTGCTGTGGGCTATTTGGTCGATGCGCTCGGCGTCGATACGAATGCTCGGCTTGCCGGTTGCATCGTAATCTGTCAAGACGGCGTGCTTCAGGTAATAGCCCGGCAGATCGGCCGTGCCCGCACTGGACGCAGGCGTCGGCCGCCGCGTGGGCGAACTCAGTATCCAGGTGCTGACCGCGAGCGCGATCACCGCCAACACGGTGAACACTCTGAACAACATCAGGCCCGCCCCGCGCGGCGCGATCGCGCCCTGAGGATGTCGTCGCACAGCTCGCGCACCGCACCTCGCCCGCCCTCCTTGGAGCTGGTCCAGTGTGCCGCCCGGCGCACCAGCGGATGGGCATCGGCCACCGCCGCGGCAAAACCCACCGCCGACATCAACGGCAGATCCGGTGTGTCATCGACGATGCACGCGCAGTGGCGTGGCTCGATGGCGAGGCGCGAGGCGAGCGCGCGCAGCGCGGCGACCTTGTCGTTGCATTTCTGCACCACATGCTTGATCTCGAGCTCGCGCATGCGCGCGGTCACCGCGGCGGAGCGGCGGCCGCTGAACGCTGCGACCGCAACGCCGGCGCCCATCAAGAGCTTGACGCCGTGACCGTCATGGACGTGAAACACCTTGAGCGCTTCGCCCTCGGCCCCGAAGTACAAGCGTCCGTCGGTGAGCACACCGTCGACGTCCAAGATCAACAGCTCGATTTTCGCCAGCGGCGTCGCGGGTCGCGTCCGCAACATGGCAGCCGGCTTGGCACGCGTGCTCAAACGACGCCCGCACGCATCAGATCATGCACGTTCAGTGCGCCGACGAGGATGTCGTCGGCATCGACGACCACCAGCGACGTGATGCGATGAGTTTCCATGATATGAATGGCTTCCGCAGCCAACGTGCCGGCGCGCACGGTCTTCGCCTGGCGCGTCATGACCGCGTCCATTCGCGTCGTGCGCAAATCCGCGGCACGATCCAAGGCACGGCGCAAGTCGCCGTCGGTGAATACGCCGAGCACGCGGTCGACGTCATCGACGATGGCCGTCATGCCGAGCCCTTTGCGCGTCACCTCCATGAGCCCGTCGGCAAGCGCCGTGTGCGCCGCCACCTTCGGCACCTGGCTGCCCGTGCGCATGACGTCCTTGACGTGCAACAACAGCCGCCGGCCCAAAGTGCCGGACGGATGCGAGCGAGCGAAATCCTCTTCTGTAAAGCCGCGCGCCTTGAGCAGCGCCACGGCCAAGGCGTCGCCAACCGCCAAAGCCGCCGTGGTGCTCGCGGTCGGCGCCAAATTGTGGGGACAGGCTTCCGCGGGCACACCGATGTCCAGATGCACGGTCGCGGCCCGGGCCAGCCTCGAGTCGCGACTGCCGGTGAACGCGATCAGCGGCACTCCCAGCCGTTTGATGACCGGCAGGATGGTCAGTATCTCGTCGGTCTCGCCGGAATTGGACAGCGCAAGCACCGCATCGTCGCGGGTAATCATGCCAATGTCGCCGTGACTGGCCTCGCCGGGGTGGACGAAAAAGGCCGGCGTGCCGGTACTCGCCAAAGTGGCGGCGATTTTGCCGGCGACGTGGCCGGATTTGCCCATGCCGGTGACGACCACGCGCCCGCCGCAATCCAGGCAAATCCGGCAGGCGCGCACGAACTCCGCGCCGAGACGAGGTAATTGGGCGCGCAGACCCTCGATCTCGACTTGAAGGGCCTGACGGCCGACTTCGACGAGTGCATCGTCCGAGAAAGCGCTGGTCGCCGCGCGAAGGTTCATCGGTGGATGATACCGCGTATGCTGACGACTTTTAGGAGCGGGCATGAACCCACAACAAATTGCGGCGCAGATTCAGGCGGGTCTCGCGGGTGCCGAGGCCATGGTGACCAGCGCGGATAACGTGCACTTCGAAGCGGTGGTGGTGGCGCCGGCGTTTGCGGGTAAGCGTGCGGTGCAGCGTCATCAAATGGTGTACGCGACGCTCGGCGCCGCCGTCGGGCAGGAGATTCATGCGCTTGCGCTGCAGGTCTTCACGCCCGAGGAATACGCGGTCCGACCCCGTGGATAAATTGCAGATTCACGGTGGAATTCCGCTGCACGGCGAAATTCGCATATCGGGCGCCAAGAATGCGACGTTGCCGATTCTGGCGGGCTGCCTGCTCGCCGACGGGCCGGTGACGGTTTCGAACGTGCCGCACCTGCAAGATGTCACCACCATGATCGAGTTGCTCGGCCGCATGGGCGTCTCGGTCACCATCGACGAGAAGATGCGGATCGAAGTCGATGCATCGACCATCAAAGAATTTTTTGCGCCCTATCAACTCGTCAAAACCATGCGGGCGTCGATATTGGTACTTGGACCGCTGCTTGCGCGCTATGGTTCCGCCGACGTGTCGCTGCCGGGCGGGTGCGCGATCGGGGCGCGTCCAGTGAACATTCACGTCGCCGGCCTGCAGGCGATGGGCGCGGACATCCACATCGAGAATGGCTACATCAAGGCGCGCGCGGGGCGCTTGCGCGGCACGCGCCTGGTGTTGGACACCGTGACGGTCACCGGTACCGAAAATTTGATGATGGCGGCGACGCTCGCCGACGGCCAGACCATTCTCGAGAATGCCGCAAGGGAACCCGAAGTCGTCGATCTCGCCCAGTTTCTCATGGCCATGGGCGCCAAGATCAAGGGAGCCGGCACGCATACCATCGTCATCGAAGGGGTCGAGCGGTTGAATGGCACGTCATACGACGTATTGCCCGACCGTATCGAAGCGGGCACCTACCTGGTCGCCGGCGCGATCACCGGCGGACATCTGCGCGTGAAGAACACGCGGCCCGAGCATCTGGACTCCGTCATCGACAAACTGAAGGAAGCGGGCGCGAAAGTCGGCGTCGGCGATACGTGGATCGAAGTCGACATGCGCGGACAACGGCCGGTGGCGGTGAACATCCGAACCGCGCCATACCCTGCGTTTCCGACCGACATGCAGGCGCAATTCGCGGCCCTCAACACGGTCGCCGACGGTGTCGGCACCATCGTCGAGACGATTTTCGAAAATCGCTTCATGCACATGTTGGAAATGCGCCGCATGGGCGCCGAAATCCGCCTCGAAGGCAACACCGCCATCATCAAGGGGGTGGAGCGTTTGACCGCGGCGCCGGTCATGGCGACCGACCTGCGTGCCTCGGCGAGTCTGGTGCTGGCGGGGCTGGTGGCCGATGGCCGCACGGAGATCGAGCGCATCTATCACATCGATCGCGGCTATGAGGCCATCGAGGAGAAGCTCCAACAGTTGGGCGCGAAAATCCGGCGCACGCCGGGCTGACGGCGCGCGACCGTTCAACCTGCCTGAGGCTCGTGCAAGGGCCGTTCGATGACCTTCAATTTGAGCGTGTACGGCCGAGCGCCGTGGCTGCCGCTCAGTTCCACGTCGGCGCCCGGTTTGAGCGCCGCCACCCGGCTAACCAATTCTTGGGCGTTTTTAACGGGAGCGCCGTTCAAGGCTGTGACTCGGTCGCCGGGACGAACGCCCGCCGCGAACGCCGGGCTCTTGACGAGTATGTTGACCACCGTGACCCCGCCTTCGGTGCTGATGCCGAGTTGCGCGGATTGCTCCGGTGACATGTCTTCCGGCATGAAACCCAGCCAGCCGCGCACGACGTGGCCTTGACTCAGTATTTGTTCCATGACGCCGCGCACCAAATTGACGGGAATGGCGAAACCGATTCCTTGCGGTCCGCCCGCGGTGCGACTCAGCACGGCGGTGTTGATACCGACCAGATCGCCGGCCGCATCGATCAGCGCGCCGCCCGAGTTGCCCAGATTGATGGCGGCATCGGTTTGGATGAAGCTCTCGAACGTCGCGAGGCCCAGCTGGCCGCGGCCGGTAGCGCTCACGATGCCTTGAGTCACGGTCTGGCTCAAGCCATAGGGGTTGCCGATGGCGAGCACGATGTCACCCACTCGCAGCGTGTCGGAGCGGCCCATGGGCATGACGGGCAGGTTGCGTATGGTCAGATCCAAAACCGCGATGTCCGTATCGGGATCCTGTCCGCGGATCGTGGCCGCGGCGATGCGGCCGTCGGCGAGTTGGACGCGAATGGAATCGGCGCCGGCGATCACGTGTTGGTTGGTTATGATGGTACCGCCGGCGTCGACGATGACGCCGGACCCCAAGCTGCGCTCGACGCGCTGACGGAAGCTCGGCCAATAATCCCCGAACAGTCGATCCATGGGTGCCCCCTGGTTGCGTTCGGTGACCACGCGGGCGGTGTAGATATTGACCACCGCCGGCGCGGCTCGTGCCACCGCATCGGCAAAACTCGGCAGGCTCGAATGGGGTGCGACCGCGGCGACCTCGGCGTGCGCCGACGTCGAGATCGCAGGCGAGGCGAGAACGCCACTGGGTGGAGCGGCGTTCAGTAAGCCGGGCTTCCACCAGACCAGCAAGAACGCCGTTGCGAGACCGATGATCACCGCTCGAAACAAAAAACTCGCGATGGTTCGCGCGCGGTGCAACTAAAATCCCTCCTCATGCCTGCGGGGCCAACTGTTTATCTGTGTATAATGCGCTCGCAATATTCTTTGGGAAACACTACCGCCACAGGGGTTTGCGTGAAGATCTGTCAACCGGTCTCGAGGACGATGCGATGAACGATCTGGTCGATCACAGTCGGCGCCGCTTGTTGACGGTGGCCACCGTCGGCACCGCCGCCATTGGCGTCGCATTCGTAGCGACCCCGTTTCTGGCGTCTTGGAAGCCGAGCGCGCGCGCGAAAGCCTTGGGTGCGCCGGTGGAAGTAGACGCGTCGAAACTCGAAGCGGGTCAGATGTTGAAAGTGGTCTGGCGCGGACAGCCGGTGTTCGTCGTCCGGCGCAGCAAGGAGATCATTGCCCAACTGGGTCAACATGACGCACTTCTGGCCGATCCCACCTCGGCGGATTCGCTGCAGCCCGAGTACGTCAAAACGCAGGGTGCGGCACGCGCGATCAACCCGGAATACTGGGTGGGACTCGCGGTGTGCACGCACTTGGGCTGCTCGCCGCTGGGAGCATTCGAGCCAAACAACCCGTCGCAAGTGTCGGGCACCGATTTGGGCCAAGGGTGGCCGGGCGGTTTTTACTGTCCGTGTCACGGCTCCAAATACGATATTTCCGGGCGCGTGTTCAAGGGCATGCCGGCACCGAAGAATTTGACCATTCCTGCCTATACCTTCGCCGGTGATGCGCGCATCTCGATCGGTGTGGATGAAACGGCCAAAAAGGCCTGATAGGCGAACGATCGATGACCGAACTGAGGCATGACATGACGCACGAGAGGTTCCGCGATGGCACCACCTGAATCCGCCGATACCGTAAAGTCCCAGGGCATCATGGGTTGGGTCGACCAACGATTTCCCCTGACGAAGATGTGGAAAAGTCAGGTATCCGAGTATTACGCGCCGAAGAATTTCAACTTCTGGTATTACTTCGGCTCGCTCGCGCTGTTGGTTCTGGTGAACCAACTCATCACGGGCATCTTCCTGACCATGAATTACAAGCCGTCCTCCGCCGAAGCGTTCTCGTCGGTTGAATACATCATGCGCGACGTGGATTGGGGCTGGCTGATCCGCTACATGCATTCGACGGGCGCGTCTTTCTTCTTCATCGTGGTGTATCTGCACATGTTCCGCGCGCTGCTCTACGGATCGCATCGCAAACCACGCGAGCTGTTGTGGATATTCGGCTGCATCATTTTCTTGCTGTTGATGGCCGAGGCTTTCATGGGCTATGTATTGCCGTGGGGCAATATGAGCTTTTGGGGCGCCCAGGTGATCGTCTCGTTGTTCGGCAGTCTGCCGGTGATCGGCGGCAGTTTGGTGGAGTGGATTCGCGGCGACTACGTCATCGCCGATGCCACGCTGAACCGCTTCTTCGCGCTGCACGTGGCCGCACTGCCCATCGCCCTAATATTTCTGGTGGTCGCACATCTGACCGCACTGCACGAGGTGGGCTCCAACAATCCGGACGGCATCGACATTCACAAGCTGAAGGATGCCAAGGGCCACTACCTCGACGGCATTCCGTTCCACCCGTACTACACGGTGAAGGACGTGGTCGGAGTCGCGGGTTTTCTGCTGATCTTCTGCGGCGTGATCTTCTTCGCACCCACCTTCGGCGGATTGTTCCTCGAAGCGCCGAATTTCGAACCGGCCAATCCTCTGCAGACGCCGCCGCACATCGCTCCGGTGTGGTATTTCACGCCGTTCTACGCCATGTTGCGCGCGGTGCCGTCGTTTGCCGGTACGCAGGTGTGGGGCGTTCTCGTGATGGGAGCGGCGGTCTTGATCCTCTTTTTCGTGCCCTGGTTAGACCGTTCGCCGGTGCTCTCGATCCGCTATAAGGGTCCGCTGTATAAAATCGCCCTGGGAATCTTCGTGGTGACGTTCGTCACCCTGGGTATTTGCGGATTGAAGCCGCCATCGGGGATCTACCCGATGCTCGCGAAAATATGCACGGCCTTGTATTTCGCCTTTTTTCTGTTGATGCCGTGGTACTCGTCCATCGATCGGGTCAAGCCGGTGCCGGAGAGGGTCACGGGTCATGCATAAGCAGTTGTTGTTGATCGTGCTCGCATGCTTCGCTTCGTTGACGATGGCTGAGGGGGCGTTTGCGGAGGGCGAGTCGTATCCGCACTCCGGTGCGGATATCGACAACTTGGAGTCGTTGCAGCGCGGCTCGCGCAATTTCATGAACTATTGCTCGGGGTGTCATTCGCTCAAGTACGTGCGGTATAACCGCATGGCCGCCGACCTGCGCATTCCGGAGGCGACTCTCGCCGGGAATCTCATGTACGGCGATGCCAAACCGTACGACACCATCGGAACGTCGATGCCAACCGACTCGGTGACATGGTTCGGCAAGCAACCACCCGATCTCTCGTTGATGGCACGCGCCCGCAGCGTCGATTACATCTACGCGTTTTTGAAAGGCTTCTACGTCGACAAGACGCGCTTATGGGGGGTTAACAATCAGGTGTTGCCGGGTGCCGCCATGCCCGACGTGGTGGCGCAACTGCAGGGGCTGCAAAAACCCGTCTACAAGAACGAAACCGTCGACGGGACGTCGAGTTTGGTCCTGGTCGGTGTCGAGGCGATGACTCCGGGCACGATGAAGCCTGAGGAGTATGATCAATTCGCCCGGGACACCGCGAATTTTCTCGACTATGCGGCGGAACCGGTCAAGGCCAAGCGCCAGTCCATGGGTATCTTCGTGACCTTGTTCTTGTTGGTGTTTTTTGTCTTTGCTTGGATGCTCAAGAAAGAGTACTGGAAAGACATACACTGACGCATTCGGGAATGCGAGTTTTCAGGAGATCCCGGTAGTGGCACGTCGCTCGGTAATGACTCTGTTTTCCGCGGCGACTGATCCATGGAGTCACCGAACCCGCTTGGTCCTTGCCGAGAAGGGGATTGCGATCGAATTGGTTAACGTGGATCCCCTCAAGCTGCCGGAAGACCTGCTCGATCTGAATCCCTATCACAGCGTGCCGACGCTGGTCGATCGGGATCTGGTGCTGTACGACTCGCGGGTCATCATCGAATACTTGGACGAACGTTTTCCTCACCCGCCATTGATGCCGATCGACCCAGTGACGCGGGCGCAGTTTCGGGTCGCTCTCTACCGTGTCGAACGCGATTGGTATGCGCTGGCAAACGATATCGAACAGGGTGCGTTGAGCAAGACCGCAGCGCACAGCCGCAAAGTGTTGGGCGAAGCGATCTGCGCCAGTGCCGACGTGTTCAAGGCCAAGCCATTTTTCTTATCGGACGAATTTTCACTGGTCGATGCGAGCATCGCACCCATCCTCTGGCGGCTGCCGTCTTACGGAATCGAACTCCCCGTTCAAGCCCAGCCCATCGTCAAGTACATGAATTCGATATTCGGGCGTTCCACGTTTCGCTCCTGCCTGACCGAGGCGGAACGGGATATGCGGCATTGAAGCCTCGGCGTCCGTATCTGCTGCGTGCGTTGCACGAATGGATCACGGATAGCGGCGAGACGCCGCATATCGTGGTCGATGCGGCTGCGGACAACGTCACGGTCCCCCGGCAATATGTCAAAGACGGAAAGATCGTGCTGAACGTGAGCTTTTCCGCGACTCAAATGTTGAAGCTCGGCAATGATTTCGTGAGTTTCGAAGCCCGCTTCGGCGGTGTGGGGTTCGCGGTTCTCGTCCCGGTACGGGCCATTCTCGGCATCTATGCGCGCGAGACGGGCCAGGGCATGATATTTCCTGAAGGGGATGCCGATCCCGATCCTACCGACACGCCGCCGGGAGCGCCCGCCACGGGGAGTTCCGCGCCTACGGTGTCGAAGCGGCCAAAATTGCAAGTGGTCAAATAGCGCCGCGGAAGGCGTCCTTGATCCATTCGACGTCGAGGGTGCCGTCCGGCCGGCCTTGCAACGCGAGCACATCGAAACGCAGCATGCGGCTCTGCCAAGCGGTCCGGCGCTGCCAAAAATAGCGGGTCGCCCGCAGCAGCGTGCGTCGTTTACGCCAGGTAATCGACGCCACCGCGCCGCCGAAATCGGAGCGCGCGCGGCGCCGCACTTCGACGATGACCAATACCTCGCCATCGAGACAGACGAGATCGAGTTCGCCCGCGCGACAACGGAGGTTGCGCTCGAGCAAGCACAATCCCTGCCGTTGTAGATACTCGGCGGCAAGGGTTTCGGCGACGGTGCCTATCTGAATCGTCGATGGGGCGTATTCCACGCCGACACACTGCGTCAATCCACGACCCACGTCGCCGGGTCAATCTGATGTAAACCCGCCGAAACGGCTCAACGATCGCCGCGTCCCAACATGCGCACGATGCGGTGCCGGGCCGTGGTGTTGGAGGCGGCGGCGTTGAACCCCTCGATCGACGTGAGCGCCTCGACGCGATTCCGACCGTTACGTTTGGCCTGGTACAGCGCGGCATCGGCGAGCTGGATGAGTGCCGATTGGCCGTCGCTTTGCGTGGGAGTGAAAGACGAGTAACCGATCGATACCGTGACCTTCTTCCACGAATTGCCGATGTGATCGATGCCGAGCGCGAGGATGCCGGCGCGGATTCGTTCCGTCACCCGCAGCGCACCGTCTGCGGCCGTGTTCGGCAGGAGCAGCGCGAATTCCTCGCCACCGAACCTTGCGATGAGATCTTCCGGGCGTTGTACGAGGTGCGACAAGGCTTGGGCGACGGCGCACAGACATTTATCGCCTTCGACGTGTCCGTACTGATCGTTGTACTGCTTGAAATTATCGAGATCGATCATGGCCAGCGCCAACGGCTTGCGGGATCGCACGCAGCGATTCCATTCTTGCGCAAAGCGTTCGTCGAACGAGCGACGATTGGCGATACCGGTCAGACCATCCAGCGCGGCGAGCAAGGTGAGCCGGGTGTTCGTATCGTGCAGTTCGGCCGCCATGCGTCTGCGCTCCATGAACATGAGCGAGGCCGGAAAAAGAGCGAGCAGTTCAAAGCCGAAGAAAATCTGCATGGCGAGATCGCGCGGAATGCCGACGTCGCCGCGCCACGTGCCGAACGGTCCGAGCATGTTGCTGGTGTAGAAAACCGATATGAATAAAACGCCCACCACGGCGATCGCGGAGCCGGCGAACGACAAAACCGAATCGACTAGCAGCAAGAGCGGAAACAGCAGGAATAATAGCGGGTAGCGGCTGACCGAGAAGATCACCTCGGCGCCGCCCAGGGCGATGACCAGCAGGCCCAGCGTCGTCGACAGCGCCTCGCGCCTGAAGAGATTCCGCATCTGGGGCGAGCGCCACGACAATGCCAGAGGCATGGTTGCAGCCATGCCGAGAGCGTCGGCCGTCGCCCAACCGTTGAAGGCGGTCAGCAAGGTTTCGCCCTGCGCATAATGAAACATCAAGGCGGCCAGCAGACCGGACACTCCCGGACCGAGCACTAGAGCGGCGGCGAAGCGCACGAAGATACGGGGCGTGCGCAGCCATTGATCCAGCGAGATGAACGGCGGCAAGAGCAACGTGCTAATCAGCACCTCGATGGCGGAGAAGACCCGCTGACCGATTTCCGACCACACACCGTTGGAATAGAATAATTCTGCGACACCCGTGCCAATTTCGATGCCTATCAGCATCCACGGCCAGCGCGAGCGGGGTTTCATCAACAACAAGGCGACGTTGATGCCGTTCAGCGGCCAGATGATGGTCCACGCATCGACGAACGCGAAGGCATTCAGCGCGAAATCGATCAGGAAATAGACGAGCGTAAAGCCGAGCAGCGTTTTGGCGTTCTGTACCCAAGTCACTGGGGCGGCGGGGCCTTCAAGGGAAAGCACGTTCTGTCACGCTCTGTCTCGACTGATACGGATGGCGGGTCAATGAATCAGTGTGCACGGTGCGAGAATCGCCGTGGAAGGCCGGCGACACCTTTTTACCAACCTCAATGTGACGAGCGTCACACATTGCACGACTTCGGCTACAAACCGGCCGGCACACCGTTCTTGATCTGCGCCCAGTCGAGTTCGCGGCGGATGCGGTTGTGATCGTCCAGCCGTAGTTTGCCCGTGACCCCGGCCAGCGTCGAGGTGTCGCTCAACGATTTCGACTTGAGGGCGGGAACCAGGCGGTAGGCATCGAAACCGAACGCGTAGAGCCGATCCAGTCGCGCGGTGCGTGCGGGCCAGGCGCTGCGCACGGCATCGCGGATCTGCCCGGTTACGGCATCGGCGGAGACCATCCACGGCATGTCGGTAAAGTACAAGCCGTCCAGATCGTTGTTACCGGAAGGGTCGGGTTCGAAGCTATCCGAGGTCGAGTAGACGGGGAGGTCGCCCGCATAATGGAATTTCAGCTGCGAAACCATGAGACGCGAGGCCGCCGGCGTGCCGGCGACGAACACGAAAGCTGCATCGGGGCGATGCGTGGCGGGCTCGCCTTTGGCGCCGTGGATCTGCAGGGTCTGCTTGATGACGTCGCCGAAATCCGGATGCCCGGTTTCATAGCGGCCGCCGTCGAGTACGGTCCCGCCCAGATGCGTGAGCTCGTCGGCGAACGCGGCACCGATCCGATTTCCCAATTCGCCGGCCGGCAGTAAGGTGACGCCTTTGAGTTTTCCCTCGGCCACCAAGCGTCGCGCGACGCCGCGCGCCTCGTCCTCCGGCAGCAACGCGAACTGAAAGAAATTAGCCGATGCGCTCGCCGAGTCGCCCAGGAAATTCAGCGCGAGGACGGGAATATGTCCCGCGCTCAGGGGCGCGATGGCCGCGACGTCCTCTTTGGTGAGGGGCCCGACGATGAAGCCCGCACCGTCTTGCATGGCATGGTTGTAGGCGCCGGCAACCGTCTCCGCCGTGACGTCGTACACCTTCAGGCGTGGGCGCGAGCCCGCACTTTGTTCGAGATAGGCGGCGATGAAGCCGTCGCGTACGGCGACGCCGACGCTTTCGGCGCGGCCGGACAACGGCAGCAGCAAGGCAATCTGATCGGGGAATGCGCCGGCCACCGCCACCTGCTTTTGCGCGAGGACGAGCAGGCCTTCATCGGCCGGATGTCCAGGATACGTGCGCTGCCATCGCTCGAGCGCCGCCGTCGCGTGCAAAGGATCGCGCTGCAGTTCCAGGGCAACCGGGCCGAGTGCGAGCCAGCCGGCCACGATGGGATCCGCATTCGGCGGCGCTTTCAGCGATTGCGCATGATCGGCGGCGTTGCGCACTTTGGCGTACAACTCGTCGCGGCTGGCGCGCAAGCTCAATGTGTCGGTCAGGTAGCGTTCCCGCTCGACGAACGCCCGCACGCCGTCGGCGGGATGACCGACGAGAAAGGCGCTTTCGCCGCGGATGTACCAGTAGTTTTGTGCCAGATCGGCCGCGGTGGGGACGGCGATGGAGTCCAATTCGCGCAACGCGTCGGCACCATCGTTCGCGGCCAGGGCGACCTCTGCGCCAACCAGCGCGCGGGAGGTGGTCAACTTGGTGCGCGCCTCCGGCGACACCACCGCGAGCGTCTGTTTGGCTTCCGTCACATTACCCGCGGCCACCCACTGTTCCGCACTCAACAGCTCGTAGCTGTCGCGGTCTTCCGGCGTGGCGGCGGCCAAATCCGCGTAGGCACGCGCGGCCTCGGCGTGTTTGCCCGCGCGCGCCAGTTGGGCGGCTTGGCCCGCTGCATCGGCGGGCGTCTCGACCGGCTTGACCAAGCTGCAAGCGGCTGCGATCAGTGATGCGCCGAGCAGCGCGCAGAGCTTAAGCCGTGGACGTTGCGAGATCGCTGCCATACCCTGCCATCCTTGAATCCCAACTGGAGGCGCGAAGTATAGTGACAAACGCGGTCGCGGGGCGCCTCTACGTGGTTGCGACACCCATCGGCAATATGGGCGATCTGAGCGTCCGCGCCCGGGAGACCTTGGCGGCCTGTGCGCTGATCGCGGCCGAGGATACCCGT
>CAZZXZ010000008.1:0-12801 GCA_964658135.1 uncultured Acetobacteraceae bacterium
CCGATGGAGAAATCGATGGGAAACGTCGGAAACGCCGCCGCCACGCCGTTGAAGCTGGCTGCCAGGGCGTCCAAGACCGCCGCCAACAAAAAGGCACCCGTGACGGATACGGGCCCGTCCGCGGCGCTGACCAAGGCAAAGACCAAGCCCAAAGCTAAATCCAACGCTAAAAAGAGTTCCGCCAAAAAGAAGTCCTGAGCGCGCATGCCTGACTCAGCACCGACGGCAGTCTCTCCATCGGCGGAAGCCGCCGCCGTCAAACGATATCTGGACGATTTGCACGATCGCATCACCGCCGCGGTGGAGGACATCGACGCGGTGGATTGCCTCCGCGATGCCTGGCGGCGGCCAGAAGGCGGCGGCGGCGAGAGCCGCATCTTGAGCGACGGCAGCGTGTTCGAGCGCGCGGGCGTCTCGGTGTCCCACGTGTTTGGCGCGAGAATGCCGCCGTCGGCGTCGATCCTGCGTCCTGAAATCGCCGGAGCGCCGTTCGAAGCCATGGGATTGTCGCTGGTGTTTCATCCGAAAAATCCTCACGTGCCGACCACCCATTGCAACGTGCGGTTTCTCATCGCGACGCCTCCCGACGGACCTCCCGTGTGGTGGTTTGGGGGCGGGTTCGATCTGACGCCTTATTACCCCGTCGATGAAGATGTTCTGCACTGGCATCGCACGGCCCGGGCGGCCTGCGAGCCGTTCGGCGACGAGGTCTACGACCTCTACAAGGAATGGTGCGATCGGTATTTTTTTCTGCCACATCGCAACGAGACTCGGGGCGTCGGCGGCCTGTTCTTCGATGACTACAACGCCGGGGGGTTCGATCGTTCATTCAGCTTCATGCGCAGCGTCGGCGACCATTTTCTACCGGCCTACCTGCCCATTTTGCGGCGCCGCATGGCGCAGCCCTACGGTCAGAAAGAACGCGATTTTCAACTCTACCGCCGCGGCCGCTATGTAGAGTTCAATTTGGTTTACGATCGCGGCACTTTATTCGGACTGCAATCACGCGGACGCACCGAATCGATCTTGATGTCCATGCCGCCCTTGGTGCGGTGGGACTACGCTTGGCAACCCGAGCCGAACTCCCCGGAGGCTCGTCTGTACGACGATTTTCTCCGGCCGAGGTCGTTTCTCACGGAATTGTGATGGCGAGTCGCTCGATGCGAGTCGCCAACGTATCCGCGCCGATCGACAGATAAACGTGGCGCTCGCTGACAGTCAGCGAGAAGGTCATGCGACGCTCCAGTCGCCGCGCCAAAGCCGCCAGCCAATCGCGCTCGAGCGCATACAATTCAAGCGAGTCGGCGCGATGGATTCGTTCGCCGGCGAGCCGGGCCAGCCACGGGCCGGGGTCCTTGTGGGTGTAAACGACGACGCGCTGCGCGGCCTTACTCGCACGATGCAGACGGGCAGCTTCGGGCGCTCCCACGTCTATCCAGGCAGTGAGCTGCCCCGTGAGGTCCCGAACCGCAATCGTCGGTTCGTCCGGCTCGAACAAACCATTGGAGAATACGATTCCTTCGTCGAACTCGAAGCAATACGCCAACACGCGCGTCAGGAAGTGATCCTCGTTCTCCGACGGATGCCGGGCGATGCGCAACTCCAAGCGTCGATAGACGGCGCGATCCGCATCGGCAAGCTCGATGGTGAATGCGTAGATGGTTGCGCCGAGCGCCATGGCGAGCCTGCAAAACGGCACTCTAGCAGACAGATGCGCGGGCGCCCGCTAGACTCGCTGCGATTCCTAACTTGCAGGTATCCGCCATGACGTCGACTTTTTCCATTGCCGCGGTATTGACCCTGGCGCTCGCCACGAGCGCAGGACCGGCGCTCGGACAACCGGTTCCCGGCCCTGCGCCGGCGCCGACCATGAACGATCCCGTCACCGGCACCCAATACAAGGCCGTGGCGGACATGAAGCGCTTGCTGGAAGCTCAAGCCAAATTGGGCGGCAAACCCATCGAATCCTTGACGGTCGACGAAGCGCGGTTGCAGCCCACCATGGCCGACGCGGTCAACGCGGTGCTGGTGGCGCAGGCCAGGGATACCTCGCCTCGCATGCTGGTGCCCGGCATCACCAGCCTCGATCGGACGATTCCGGGACCCGCCGGCCCGCTTCCGGTGCGCATTTACACCCCGAAAGGCAAAGGGTCGTTTCCGGTCATCGTTTATTTTCATGGCGGCGGTTGGGTGCTCGCCAACAAACAGGTGTACGACGGCTCAGCCCGCGGCCTGGCGAAGGCGGCTCACGCCATCGTCGTGTCGGTGGATTACCGCCTGGCGCCCGAAGCTAAATTTCCCGCGGCATGGGACGACGCGCTGGCAGCGTATCAATGGGTGGCCATGAACGCCGCATCCTTCAAGGGCATGCCGAACAAGTTGGCGCTGGCGGGAGAGAGCGCCGGCGGCACGCTGGCAATTTCCACGGCCGTGTCGGCGCTCGCCGGCGGCATCACGCCGCCCAAGGCGGTGTTGGCGGTGTATCCGGTGGCGCAAACCGGCAACGTGGCCACCGACTCGTATATCGACAGCGCGATGGCCAAGCCGTTGGATAAAGCCATGATCGCGTGGTTTTTGGCGCAGCTCCTGGCGAGCCCGGATCAGAAATCCGATCCGCGGCTCGATATCGTCAACGCCCACCTTGCCGGCTTGCCGCCGGTGACCATCGTCGGCGCGCAGATCGACCCTTTGCGCACCGACGGCGTGATCTTGGAGCTGGCCCTCAAACAAGCCGGCGTTACGGTGAATCGAAAAGAGTATCCCGGTGTGACCCACGAGTTCTTCGGCATCGCCCCGGTCGTCGAGGCCGCGAGAGACGCGCAAAAATACGCCGGCGCAGCGCTCGAACACTTGCTGTGGGAGTGAGGAACTCGCGCCGGCGATGATGCGCGCGAGGCCTTCATGAATTATCGCCATATCTATCACGCGGGAAATTTCGCCGATATCGCCAAACACGTCGCGTTGCTGTATTGCCTCGACGCGTTGAAGCGCAAGGACACCCCTTTCTTTGCCATGGACACGCATGCGGGGCGTGGCTTTTACGATATGCAGGCGGCCGAAGTGCAGAAATCCGGCGAAGCCGAGCGGGGTATCCAGCGTCTCATCGGGCAGGGTCTCGGTTTGGCCATATTGGCGGAGTATTTCGGCGCGATTCGCGGCCGCCGCGGTAAAAAGCTCGCTCGCTATCCCGGATCGCCCGCGCTGATCGCGGGCGGACTTCGCACGCAGGACCGCGCGCTGTTCGTCGAATGGCTACCGGCCGAAGCGCGCGCCGCGGAACGCGAGATCGAATCGGCAGGCCGGGTGCGTACCGAAATCGGCGATGGCTATGCCGCATTGAAGGCGTTCTTGCCGCCGGAGGAGCGGCGTGGGCTCGTGCTGATCGACCCGCCCTATGAAAGCGTCGATGAATTGAAGACCATGGTACAGGCCTTCGTCGAGGCCTATCGACGCTGGCCGAGCGGCACGTACTTGCTGTGGTACCCAATTCGCAGTGCGACGCAGCGTCAACTGACGCATGCGAGATTCGCGGCGCTGCGCATCCCGAAAATTTTATCCGCCGACCTGGCCGTTCACCCGGACGATGCGGGCGTCGGACTGGCGGGCAGCGGCCTCATGATCGTCAATCCACCCTACGGCGCCGATGCGTATCTGCAATCGGCTTATGCGGCCATTCATGGCATCGTCGCCACGCCGGGGTCGGGCTACGTCGAAGTTATGCGCTTGACGCCCGAGCGAGTGGCACAATGACCAGGCAATGTTGCCGAGGAGTTTTGCACCATGGATGACGACGGACTGCGCGCCCATCTCGCGCAATTTCACCGGGAGCTGAGCGCAGCGAACGACGGCGATCCACGCTCCGCCCAACTACGCGGCGAACTCTTGGCGGATATCGAACGTCTGTTGGATCATTCGCAAGGCTCCCCCGACGAGCGGCCGCCGGCGGCCGCGGTGCCTGCGGACGCCGCATCGCTACCGGACCGCTTGGAGCGTATGGCCGTGCAATTCGAAGTGGCTCATCCGACGCTGGCGGCGAGTTCGCGCCGCTTGGTGGATTTGCTCGGCAAGGTGGGTCTGTGACATCGACATTTCCCTCGGCTCGTCTGCGCCGCATGCGGCGAGACGAGTTTTCGCGCCGCCTCATGCGCGAGACGCAGTTGACCGTCGACGCATTGATCTATCCGCTGTTCGTCGTCGAAGGTCACGGGCAGCGACAACCCGTGGCTTCGATGCCCGGCGTCGAGCGCGTGTCGGTGGATGAGTTGCTGCGCGAATGCGCGGAGCTGGTCGCATTGAAGATCCCCGCGATAGCGCTCTTTCCCGTGACTCCTGCCGACAAAAAATCGCTGGATGCGCGCGAGGCGTGGAATCCGCAGGGTATCGCTCAACAAGCCGTGCGGGCCGTAAAAAAAGAGTTCCCCGCTCTGGGCGTCATCACCGACGTCGCTCTCGATCCTTTTACGACTCATGGCCAGGACGGCTTGATCGACGACAAGGGCTACGTCCAGAACGACCTCACGGTCGAGACCTTGGTTCGTCAAGCACGCTCGCACGCCGACGCCGGCGCCGATGTGGTCGCGCCGTCGGACATGATGGACGGGCGCATCGCCGCCATTCGCGGTGCCTTCGAGTCCGCGGGCTTGGTTCACACCCGGATTCTGGCGTATGCGGCCAAGTACGCTTCCAGCTTCTATGGTCCGTTTCGGGACGCGGTGGGCTCCGCCGCACAACTGGGCAGCGGCGGCAAGCACACGTATCAAATGGACCCTGCTAACTCGGACGAGGCGCTGCGCGAGGTCGCGCTCGACATCGCCGAGGGTGCCGACATGGTGATGGTCAAACCCGGGTTGCCGTATCTCGATATCGTCAGACGCGTCAAGGATCGCTTCGGGATGCCGACTTTCGTCTATCAGGTGAGCGGCGAATATTCGATGATCATGGCGGCGGCGGGTAATGGTTGGATCGACGAAAGAGCGGTGGCCCTGGAGGCCTTGGTGTCGATCAAGCGAGCCGGCGCCGACGGCATCTTGACCTATTTCGCGAAGCGCGCCGCTGGGTGGCTCCGGCAGTGAGCGACCCGGATCAATACGGACTGGTCGGCCATCCGGTCTTGCATAGCTGGTCGCCCTTCATCCACGGTTTGTTTGCGAAATCGACGCAGCAGGACCTGGTCTACCGGCTGTACGACGTTGCAGCCGCCGATTTCGGGCGCGATGTCATGAATCTGTTTGCGAACGGCGTTCGTGGCGTCAACGTCACGCTGCCGCACAAACAAGCGGCCGCTGCGTTGGTTACCGAACTCACGCCGCGGGCGACACGGGCCAAAGCGGTCAATACCATCGCCTACTTCGACGAGCAGTCGTTGCTGGGCGACAACACCGACGGCTTGGGTCTGCTTGCCGATCTCGAAGGCAACCTGAAAATGGATCTGGCCGACAAGCGAGTTTTGATCCTCGGTGCGGGCGGCGCGGTGCGCGGCGTATTGGCGCCGCTGTTGGAACGGGAGTTGCGCGAGGCGGTCATCGCCAATCGGACCCCCGCCAAGGCACAGGCATTGGCCGCTGAGTTCGCCGATCTCGGCACGATCTCCGGTTGTGGGTTTGGCGAGTTGCGCGGCCCGGCCTACCACCTCATCGTCAATGCGACATCGGCAGGCCTGCATGGCGACATGCCCGCGCTTCCGGACGGCTTGGTCGACGACCACACCCTGTGTTACGACATGGCGTATGGGCGGGGTTCGACGCCCTTCACGGCGTGGGCGCAAGCGCAGCATGCGGCGCGCGTCTGCAAGGGCTGGGGCATGTTGGTGGAACAAGCGGCGGAGTCGTTTTTTCTCTGGCGCGGAATCCGCCCGCAAACCCAGGGGGTGCTCGACGCGTTGACGTCAAACGCGTGAGGAATCGCGTTCGACGGCGTGAGCATCTTTGATCTTCACGTAGTGCAAGGCGCTGTACAGCAGACGTTCGATCTCGGCGCCGGTCAGTTCGCGCATTCGCTTTACCGGATTGCCGATATATAGGCCGTGCGAGAGCAGCCGTTTTCCCGGCGGCACCACGCTGCCGGCGGCGACGATGACTTCGTCCTCGATCACCGCCCCGTCGAGCACCACCGCCGCCATTCCAATGAGACATCGATCGCCTATGCGTGCCGCGTGCAGCATGGCCTTGTGACCCACCGTCACGTCGTCGCCGATGATGAGGGACAAGCCTCCGGGCACCGCGGGGCTGTCGTGCACCACGTGCAGCACGCTGCCGTCTTGGATATTGGTCCGCGCACCGATCACGATTCGATTCACGTCGCCGCGCGCGACGGCGAACGGCCAGACCGACGCATCCTCGCCAAGCACGACCCTGCCGATGACCAAGGCGGACTCGTCGACATAAGCCCGGGCGCCGAGTTGGGGAGTCACTCCTTGATAGCTGCGCAGCGCCATTCTCGGCCTCAGCGCATGGTGACGAGTTCTTCCGAACTCGTCGGGTGAATGGCGACGGTATCGTCGAAGTCGCGCTTGGTCGCCCCCATGCGGATGGCCACGGCGAATCCCTGCAGCATTTCGTCGGCTCCGCTCCCGATGATGTGGCAGCCGACGATTTTCTCCTCGGGACCCACGCACACGAGCTTCATGTCGGTATGCGACTTCCGCGTGCTCATGGCATGGTAGAGCGGCGTGAAGTCCGCGACGTACACCTTCACCGCGTCGCCATACTGCGCGCGAGCCGCGCTTTCGCTCAGACCCACCGTGCCGATCGGCGGGTGAGTGAACACCACGGTGGCGATCATGTTGTAGTCCAGGCGCCGGTCCGTGGCGCCGTTGAAGAGCCGGTCGCTGAGTCGACGACCCGCCGCGATGGCCACCGGCGTCAGAGCGGCGCGCCCGGTCACATCGCCAATTGCATACACTCCGGGGACGTCGGTGTTCTGAAATTCGTCCGTCGTGACGAAATTGTCGGCGTCGACGCGGACGCCGGCAGTTCCTAAATCGAGCGCCTCGACGTTCGCCGAGCGGCCGATGGCCCACAGGACGCAGTCGAAGCCTGCGAATTCCCGCCCGTCGGTGGCGACCAAGGTTTTCAATCCCGCATGCTGCCTGAGCGAGGCCGGCACCACGTGCTCCTGAATGACCATGCCCTGCGCCCGGGTTTCCCGCATCAGCGATTTTCCGAGCATGACGTCGAAGTGCGTCAATAAATGGTCTTTGCGGATGAAGAGCTCGACTTCGCTGCCGAGCTCGTGAAATGCGCCGGCCAGCTCGGTGGCAATGTACCCGCTCCCGACGACGGCCACGCGCCGTGGACGCGACTCGAGCGAAAAGAAGCCGTCCGAGGTAATCCCTAGCTCCGCACCCGGCAGTTTCGGCACGGTGGGGACACCCCCGGTGGCGATGACGATATGCGGTGCCGTCATGCGCTGCCCATCGACCTCTACGGTGTGAGCGTCGACGAAGCGCGCCACTCCGGTCACGTGGGTGACGCCTCTGGCGGCCAAATTACGGGCGTAAATACCGTTCAGTTTTGCGATGTACGCGTCGCGCTTGTGTTTCAGCATGTGCCAGTCGTGCGCGCCGATCTCGACGTCGAATCCATAGTCGCCGGCATCGGCGAGCGACATGGCCACGCCGGCCGCGTTCCACATGACTTTTTTCGGAACGCAGCCGACGTTGACGCACGTCCCGCCCAGCCGATGCGACTCGATGACGGCAGTTTTGGCGCCATATTCGGCCGCCCGCTGCGCACAGGCAAGTCCGCCGCTGCCGCCACCTAGGCTGATGAGATCGAATGCTTGGGTCGACACGGGTGAACTCCGGCCTGAACGGCGTCAAAACGCCATGATATACCGAGCGGGTCGCTCGCAGCCTCGAGCCAACCGCGCCGCGCATCGGGTCGTCGGCCGCGTCTGTCAGGTCGGCCGCGTCTGTTAGAATGACGCGGTGAACAACCCATTGTTGCAAATAGACTCTCTTCCCGTGTTTGCCCGCATCGAGGCCGCGCATGCCGTGCCGGCTCTGGAGCAGGTACTGGCCGATAATCGCGCGCGGCTGCGTGAGTTGACCGCTCAGCGGGCACCCACCTTTGCGTCGTTGGTGATTCCGGTCGAAGAGTTGAGCTATCGGCTCGGCCGCGTGTTCAGTCCCATCGGGCATTTGAACGCGGTCGCGAATTCGGTCGAGATGCGTGCGGCTTACAACCAGTGCATACCTCTGTTGACCGCCTACTCGTCGGAGCTAGGCCAGAATGCAGAATTGCAGGCGGCGTATGCCTACGTGTTGGAGCACGAGAGCGCCACCCTGGACTCCGTCCAGCGCAAGCTGGTCGAGAATGCGCTGCGCGACTTCCGTCTGGCAGGTGTCGACCTGCCCGCCGAGCGCAAGAACCGCTACCGCGAGGTGGTCCAGCGTCTCGCCGCATTAGGCAGCAAATTTTCCGAGAACGTGCTCGATGCCAGCCGCGTCTACACACGCGTGGTCACCGATGAGAACGAACTGGCCGGCCTGCCGGACAATTCGATCGACCGTGCCGCAGCCGATGCGCGCGAGGCCAACCAATCGGGGTGGCTGTTCAAGCTCGACCAACCGACTTACATGACCGTCATGAGCAGCGCCGAGAGTGAACAGCTGCGCAAGGACGTCTATCAAGCCTGGGTGACGAGAGCCTCGGATTTGGGGCCGAGCGCGGGCCGCTTCGACAATGGCCCCTTGATTGCCGAGCTGCTCCCGTTGCGCCACGAGCTTGCCAAGCTGCTGGGATTCGACAGTTACGCCGACTATGCGCTGGCTACGCGCATGGCGAAGACCAGCAAACAGGTGTTGAGTTTCCTCGACGATCTCGCCAAGCGCTGCATGCCGTCGGCACGCCATGAGTTCTCGGATCTCGAAGAATTCGCCGGCCGCAAGCTCAACGCGTGGGATGTGAGCTTCTACAGTGAACGCTTGCAGGAGAGCCGCTTCAAGGTCTCTCAAGAAGCGCTGCGACCTTATTTCCCTTTGCCGAAGGTATTGACGGGCTTGTTCGTGCTGACCCAGCGCCTGTACGGCATCACGGTGCGCGAACGGCCGCAGGTCAGTGTCTGGCATCCCAGTGTCAAGTTTTACGATTTATCGGATGCTCGCGGCGATGTCGTTGCCGGTTTCTACCTCGATCCTTACTCGCGCACCGAGAAGCGCAGCGGCGCTTGGATGGACGAATGTGTGTCCGCCAAAACGTTGCCGGCGGGCACCGCGTTGCCGGTCGCTCAACTGGTCTGTAATTTCACCGCGCCCGTGGGCGGCGCGCCGTCGCTGCTGACCCACGACGAGGTCACCACGCTGTTCCACGAATTCGGCCACGGCCTGCATCACATGCTCACGCGGGTGGCTTATCCCAGCATCGCCGGCATCAACGGCGTCGCGTGGGACGCGGTGGAATTGCCCAGTCAGTTCATGGAAAACTTCGTGTGGCGGCGCGAGGTGCTCCCGTTGATATCGGCGCACGTGACCACCGGCGAACCTCTCCCGGTCGACATGCTGCAACGCCTCATCGGCACACGGACTTTCAATGCGGCGCTCGATACCTTGCGGCAAATCGAATTGGCCACGTTCGACTTCGAACTGCATGCGAATGTCGACCCGGCCGCCGGCGTCAACGTCATCGACACCCTGGCGAGCGTGCGCCGTCGCGTAGCCGTGGTACCGGCGGCGTCCTTCAACCGCATGGCATCGAGCTTTGCACACATCTTTGCCGGCGGCTATGCGGCCGGCTATTACAGCTACAAATGGGCCGAAGTACTCGCAGCCGATGCGTTCGAGGCATTCGAGGAGGCGGGCGTGTTCGACGGCGCGACGGCGGCCCGGTTCCGCGAGTCGATTCTCGCGCGCGGCGGCAGCGTGGATGCAATGGACGCATTCGTCAGCTTCCGGGGTCGGCAACCCGACGTGCGGCCGCTGTTGAAACAAACGGGCATTGCGGCCTGACGGCCGGTCGGACAGCGGACCGGACGGTCAAAAGGAGAACCAGTTCCGTAGCGTGCGCCATCCCGGGGGCTTAAACTGCCACGGATGGAAGATCTCCGCCGGAACGACTACGACGTCACCAATACCGTCCAGGTGAGTTCGACCGCGGACGTCGCGGCTGCCGTCGCCGAATTGTTTGCTGCCGCGTGGCCCGGCGAGTCGTTTGCCCGGGTGTCGACGGCGTTCGACGAATTCGAGAAATTATTCACGGGGCGCATGCCCGGCTATCACGGTGTGGACACGGTGTACCACGACCGGCAGCATTCGCTCGACATGACGCTGGCGATGGCCCGCATGATGGTGGGATACGAATGCAGCAGCGAGCAGCGGGCGCGCTTCGGCATCGAGCGTGCCGTCATGGCGGTCGTCGTCTCGCTGTTCCACGACGCCGGCTACATCCGCGAATCGGACGACCACAAACATCGCAACGGTGCGGAGTTCACGCTTTACCATGTCACCCGCAGCGCACGGTTCTTGGCGCGTTTTCTGCCGCGGATCGGCATGGAGCACTGGGTACCCACCGCGACGCGTGTCGTGCACTTCACGGGCTACGAGATAGCCCTGCAGGAAATTCAATTACCCGACCCTCTGGACCGCAAACTGGGTCATCTGCTCGGCACGGCGGATCTGATCGCCCAGATGGCGGACCGGTGTTATCTGGAGAAGTGTCGGGACCGGCTTTATCCTGAGTTCGTGCTGGGCGGCATTGCGGCGGCGCTGGGTACCAATGGCGCCCTTCAGGTCAAGTACAGCTCGGGGCTGGATCTGCTGCGGCAAACACCGCAGTTCGTGCGGGCGACGCGGGTGCAGAGGCTGGAAGGCGAATTCGAGCATGCTTACCGCTATTTGGAACCGCTGTTCGGGGGCGAGAACCCGTACCTGCAGGCCATCGATCGAAATCTAGTGTTCCTCGATCAAGTGCTCCAGACGGAACGTTGGCCCATGCTGCGTCGCAATCCCCCGTTGTTCACGTCGGAGGACGATCAATTGGGCCAGGTCCGGGGCCTCATGCTGAACCGCTTGAAGACCTTGTGGGCGTAGCGCGATGCGCTGAGTCGATGCTGCCCGGTCGGTCGGATTACGGCCAGTCGATAGTCTCCACGTAGCGTCGATGCAGCGGCCGTAGCTGCGCCATGATCTGATCCTTGCCCAGCAGCGGCGCATCTGCGAGTGCGCCCCTCAATACGTCGCATGTGAGTGCGCGGCGCGCCGTCTCCGCCAACGGCGCGAAGCTGAAATGCCAGGGTTCGGATTGCACCGCCGAACGAATGCCGAGGAACGGACGAAAAAAACCGTAATGTGCCGCGTGCTCGTCGAGCCAGCGGGACATCCTGGCAAACGGACCATTCGCGGCGAATTCGGCGGTGGAAAGCTGCACCTGATAACCCGGTTCGATCGCCCTCGCATCGTACAAATCGCAATCCGTACCCCAATGATGACGACTCGCGCCCGGCAGGGCGGACCACCGTAGAATCCCGGCAATCCGCTCGTCGGGAGACATCGTGGCGACGTCCAAAACCTCGCCGGAGGCGTCGAAGAGCGGATTTTCACCGGTAAATTTTCGATTCCAGATGGCGAGTTGACGGTCGAAATCGCGAAATCCGCTGGCGACCTTGAGATCGAAGCCGGCTTGCATTGCCGCGCGGCGCAGGTTTGAAAACGGCGTGACGACTGCCCGGTGCAACGCGCAAGGTGGATCGTCGACCGCCACGATGTGCGTTCGCGACCGACCGGTCAGCTCGTCCGGTGTCATGGCGCAGCGTCGAGCGATGCGGCCAACTCGACCACCTGATCGAATATCGGCGCCAATATCGAAGCTTCCTGCGCTCCGGAAATGGTGTATTGACCATTGAATATATAGGTCGGAACACCGGAAATCCCGATGACCGCGGCGTGCCGTTCCGCGGCCACGACACCGTCCTGGCCCAACCGCAACACCAGAGCCGCTCTCGCGTCCCGCTCGTGGAGGCCGACTTCGGTCGCGATGCGCACCAATTCTTCGATGTCGCCGATGTCCACACCCTCCTGAAAATAGGCGCGCATGATCCGCTCTTTGATCTGCGCCTGCAGCCCCTGCCGACCGCCATGCGCGATCAACAAATGAGAGCGGCGCGTATTCGGCATCTTGTCGATGAGATCGAAGCGGAATTGCAAACCGACCGCCTCCCCTTGCAGCCTCAGCGTGTGCTCCAGGGCCGCAACCCGCGCCGCGTCGCCGATCTTAGCGGCCAGGTAGCCCGCCCGATCCACACCTTCCCAGGGCAGGTCCGGATTCAGCTCGAACGGCCGCCAGACCACCCGCGGTTCGTAATGCGGGCGCAACGCCAACGCCTGTTCGAAGCGGCGTTTGCCGATGAAGCACCAGGGACACACCGTGTCCGAATAGATATCGATGCGCATCGGTACGGTCATAATGCGAGTGTACTAGGGCCTTATCGCCTGTGGCGTGAACGAGTATCATCGTTTCATGAAGCCTCTCGATGGGCCGCTGCTAACGGCCATGGCGCGCAGCCTGAAAACCAAATATTTGTTGTTTGCCCTTGGCGTTGGGACGGGGTTGTCGTTGCTGGTCGGTGGTCTGGCGCTGTACCAACACCGCGTCGACACGGCAGACATCAATCAGCTGACCCACACCGCGGTGGAACAGAAGTTGGAGGCCGATCTTGAGGCCCGCGCCGAGTCCCTGGCAAAGATCACCGGTGCCTCGTTGGCGCCTGCCTTGAAAGCAAACAACAAGTCCGCCGTCGCCTCGATCGCCGATCGGTTGCTGGAGGAGCGCGACATCGAGCGCGTCGAGGTGCGCGATCCGGCCGGCA
>CAZZXZ010000008.1:12901-17573 GCA_964658135.1 uncultured Acetobacteraceae bacterium
CGGTTGCTGGAGGAGCGCGACATCGAGCGCGTCGAGGTGCGCGATCCGGCCGGCAACGTGCTGTTCATGGGCAGCAACGCGGTCGCCGACTCCTCGGGCGGCGGTCCCTTCGTTTTACAAAGCGGCATTCGCGGCAACGGCTCGTTGCAGGCCGTCGGTACGCTGCAGATTTGGCTGACGCGCGCCAAGATGCGCGACACGCTGGTCAGTATTCAGTCGCAGATGGAAAACAGTCAGGGCAAGCAGGTCAAGCGCATGGGTGGACGTCTCGCGGGGGTCGTGCTTCCGCTTCTGCTGCTCGGGTTGGTCGGCGCGTGGCTCATCGCACGCCAGCTCTCGGGGCCCTTGCGTGCGCTGGTCAGGTCGGCCGATCGAATCAGCGAAGGCGATTACACCCGGCCGCTCGCCGTGGTTCGGCGCGACGAACTTGGCGAGCTGCAAAGTGCGCTGGAGCGCATGCGCCAGAATCTGGCCGAGACCACCATCACCAAGAATTATCTCAATACGGTGCTGAACAGTTTGAGCGACGCCGTGCTGGTGACCGCGCCGGACGGCATCGTCAAGAGTTGCAACGAAGCCGCGCAGCGGCTGCTCGGCTATGCGGAAGGCGATTTGGTGGGCAAGCCCCTGACGAGCTTCATCGACGATGCCCACCGGGAGGCCTTCGATCCGACCGGCACGACCACCGAGGCACGCGAGACCGTGTTGCACACCGCCAGCGGTCAGACCATTCCGGTATCGATGGCCAACTCGACGATCAGCTCCGAGGATCCCCAGTTTCAAGGCAGTATTTACGTCGCGCGCAACATCACCGAACGCAAGCGGGCCGAGCGGCGCATCCGCTATCTCGCGCGGTACGACACGCTCACCAAGATGCCGAACCGCATGCAGTTTCAACATCTGCTGCAACAGGCGATCGCAAGATCGCGCCGCAATCAGCGTTCGCTGGCGCTGTTGTACCTGGATCTGGACCGCTTCAAGGAAGTCAACGACACGTTCGGCCACGCGGCCGGCGATCGGACTCTGGAAATCCTGAGCGAACGCTTGACCCGAAATCTCACCAAGGACACGGTGATAGGGCGCCTGGCGGGCGACGAGTTTGCCATGTTCATCGACGACCTCCCCAGCGACAGCGACAACCGGCCCGCCATCGCCGCGTTGGCTCGCACGCTGCTCGACGAGATCAGCCGGACCTTCTACGTGAATCAGCAGGAGGTGTATCTGACCGCGAGCGTCGGTGTCGCCATCTGCCCTTACGATGCCGAAAACGTCATCGATTTGATCCGCAACGCCGATGCTGCCATGTATCACTCGAAACAGAACGGCGGTAACTCGAGCGCATTCTACGTGCCGGACATGAACGCCGCGGCCGTGGAGCGTTTGATGCTTAAAAGTAAACTGCGGCGCGCATTGGAGCGCGACGAGTTGGTCATCCTCTACCAGCCCAAGGTCGACCTGCGCGACGGTCGGGTGGTGGGTGCCGAGGCGCTTTTGCGCTGGCGATTGCCGGGACATGGCGACATCTCGCCGTCGCAGTTCATCCCGCTGGCCGAAGAGACCAGCCTGATCCTCGACATCGGGGAATGGGTGATGAATCGGGTGGCCGCCGACTACCGCGAGTGGCAGAAGACGGTGCCCGAACCCGGCCGCATCGCCATCAATCTCTCCTTGCGGCAACTCAAGCAGGCAAGCTTCATAGCGCGCTGCCGCGCGGTGTTTCGCCGCAACGACGTGTCGCCCACGTGTTTCGAACTCGAAGTCACCGAGACCACTCTGATGACCGATCCGAAACGCACCATAGGATTGCTCAACGAACTCTATGCCATGGGTCTGCACCTGGCCATCGACGACTTCGGTACCGGTTATTCGTCGCTTTCCGCGTTGCAACAGTTCCCCATCGGCACGTTGAAGATCGATCAGTCCTTCGTACGCAACGTCGCCGTCGATTCGGACGATGCCGCGATCGTGCGCACCATCATCGACATGGGAAAAAGTCTGAATCTCGAGGTCATTGCCGAGGGTGTCGAAGCCGTCGAGCAGCTGGAGTTCCTGCGCCGGCATGGCTGTTACTACGCGCAGGGACGCCTGTTCAGCGACGCCGTCGAGGCGCGGAAATTGTTGACGGTGCTCGCTGCGCAGCGGCTCGGATCGCCCGCGCATGCGGCCTTGTGCGCACCCACCACATTGCGCTCCGTCGCCATTTAGGGCCCAGGCTGCCGCAACTTTCGAGTAATTCGCCATGTTATCTGCTCGGGATCTCACCCTGCGGCGCGGTGCGGAACCGCTGTTCGAAGCCGTCAATTTCACTATTTTTCGCGGCAACAAGGTCGGCTTGACCGGCGCCAACGGCGCGGGAAAATCGAGCCTCTTCGCTGCCATTCGCGGCGACCTCGGACCGGACCGCGGCGATATCGAGCGCCCGGCCGCGCTCAAGATCGCGCATGTCGAACAAGAGGTCGCCGCGAGCGAGCGCGCCGCCATCGACTTCGTTCTGGACGGCGACACGGAGTTGCGCGGCGTCATGGCCGCGATCGCGGACGCCGAACGGCGCGACGCGGCGCTGGAGTTGGCCGAACTGTATTCGAGGTTGCAAGCCATCGACGGCTATCGGGCGCGTGCGCGCGCCGCATCTCTGATGCACGGCTTGGGATTCAAGACCACGGATCTCGAACGCTCGGTGGCGGAGTTTTCGGGAGGCTGGCGCGTTCGCCTGGCGATGGCGCGCGCGCTCGGTTCGCGGGCGGACTTGCTGCTTTTGGACGAGCCGACCAATCACTTGGATCTCGATGCCATCGTCTGGCTCGAGGAGTGGCTGACGACTTTCTCGGGCACCTTGCTGATGATTTCACATGATCGGGAGTTTCTCGACGTCGTCATCGACCGGGTGCTGCACATCGAAAACAAGGCGGTGCGAGCCTACTCCGGTAATTATTCGCAATTCGAGCAGAAACGCGCCGACGAATTGGCCTTGCAACAAACGCTGCAAACCCGGCAGCTCAAGCGCGTGGCCGAGATCACCACGTTCGTCAACCGCTTCCGTGCCAGCGCGACGAAGTCGCGCCAGGCGCAGAGCCGCTTGAAAATGCTGCAGCGGATGGAGCGTATAGTCCCGGCGCACGTCGATAGTCCCTTCGAGTTCGAGTTCGCCGCGCCGTTGAAGACGCCACGACCGCTGTTGACCGTCGAGAACGCGGGATGCGGATATGCGGGACGCCTCATCCTCGAGGGGGTCGACGCCTCCATCGGGCCGCAGGACCGAATCGCGTTGCTCGGTCCCAACGGCGCGGGTAAATCCACCTTCACGAAGATGCTGGCCGGCGAAGCGGCCCCGCTGCTGGGTCGCCGTACGCCTGCGGCGGATCTCGCCATCGGCTATTTTGCGCAGCAGCAAATGGAGCAACTGAAGCCGGATTGCGATGCCTTCTGGCATGTGCGCAATCTAGGCGGCCCGGACTTTGCGGCCGGCGACGAACAGCGGGTGCGCGACCATCTTGGCCGCTTCGGTTTCGAGGGCACCAGGGCATTCGAGCGCGTGGCCAGATTTTCCGGCGGCGAAAAAGCACGCTTGACCCTGGCCCTCTTGGTGGCGCGGCGGCCGAACTTGTTGCTGTTGGATGAGCCCACCAATCATCTCGATATCGACATGCGCCACGCGCTCACGGTGGCGTTGCAGAGTTTCGCAGGCGGCTTGGTGGTGGTCTCGCATGATCGGCACTTGATCAAGACGGTGGCCGACACCTTGTGGCTGGTGGCCGACGGCAAACTGACGGTTTTCGACGGCGATTTGGATGACTATCAACAATGGCTCAGATCGCGCAGCCGGGCCGCGGACCCGCAGGCGGCGCCCAAGGTCGCCAAGCAGCCGCCGGCCGATGCGCGCAGTCAGCTGCGGCGCGAGCTGGCACACATCGAGCGGCGCATCGCTGCGAATGGCGTCGAACGAGCCGCGCTTGCGATCGAAATCGCGAGTTCGCCACCACATCCCAAGTTCGTCAGCAAAACGGCACGGCTGACCCGCGACGCCGACGCCCTGGAAGCGCGTTGGATGGAAGTGGGGACCGCTCTGGAAGCGGCCGAAGCGCAGGCCGCGCAGCCGACCGCTTCAGATGGTGGCTGACCCAGCCACACCCGGACTTGCACACCGCATCGGCAGCGCGGGTCTCGTGCTCCTCGTCGTTTGGCTCGGTTGCGCTTTCTGGAACGTCGTCAAACCGCTGCCTGCGGGCATCCATGTCGCCTCGTTGCCGGCTCGGCTGGCGGCGGGACAGGTCGACTTTGTCGATGACCAGCGGCGGCACGGCTCCGTGCAACAGCGCGAACTCGCACTCATCGACCGCGCGGAACAGTTGATCGTTCTGGAGGTTTGCCCGCTGTCGAACCCGCTGCTCGAGCATCTACTGTCGCGTAAGCATCAACGTCCGAATCTCACCGTCGTGCTGGTCACCGATCCGCGCCGACAAATCTACGGCGGCACGCCGGCGCGCACGTTGAGCGCCCTCGAAACGGCGGGGATCATCGTGGCTCGCGTACGCTTGGAGCGTCTCCGCGACGACAACCCACTGTATTCCGGCTTTTGGCGCTTGAGCATGGGCTGGTGGAGCGAGCCTTTCGATGAACCTGCAGCGCTGTCCGCAATGCGTCAGCGCAACGCGAAAGCCGATCATCGCCAACT
>CAZZXZ010000008.1:17673-49833 GCA_964658135.1 uncultured Acetobacteraceae bacterium
CCTTGTTGGTAGCAGCCGTCCGTGGTGCAATCGTCGAATTGTTGCTCGACCCGAATCAACCCGCCAACCAAGCGGTCGCCGCAGAGTTCCGTCATGCGGCGCCGCAAGCGTGCGACATTCGCTGGCAAGCTCACCAGGCCGAGCCGCTTGCCCGCTTCGTCTTGATCCAACATCGAAACGATGTGTGGCTCGATTTCGGCTCCGCCGACCTGCGGCGTCGCAGCTTCGATGATTCGAATCTCGAAGCCAACGTCGAGTTGCAAATGCCCGCCGGCGCCGCGCCGGCGCGCGCGGCCGGTGCCTATTTCGCCCGCCAGTTCGCCGCATCGACCGCGTATGCCGTGCATGCCGACGAGTCGCGCGGCGTCTACTGGCGGTACCGCATCGAAGAAGCGGCCGGCCTTTAGGCTGCTCGCGACACACCGTGCATAACGACCCGCTGTTGTTGATCGTGATTTTGCTGAGCGCCTCGGTGTGCGTGGTCGCGGCCGTGCGCAAGCTCGCTCTACCGGCAATCTTGGGTTATTTGGTCGTCGGCATGCTGTTGGGTCCGCATGCGCTCGCGGTGGCGGTCGATAACGACACGATTCAACTGCTCGCGGATTTTGGCGTGGTATTCCTGGTGTTTACGCTGGGGCTGGAGTTTTCGTTGCCCCGCTTGGTCGCCATGCGCTGGGAGGTGCTCGGTGTCGGGGGAGCACAGGTGCTGATCACCACCCTCCTCATCGCCGCGGGCGCCATCATGCTGTTCCACGTCGCGCCGGTGGTGGCCGTCGTACTCGGCGGCGCAACCGCCATGTCCTCGACGGCAATCATCATTTCGCAATTGACCGAACAATCCGAGAATAATCGAACGCACGGCCGATTGGCGGTAGCGATCTGTCTGTTTCAGGATTTGAGCTTTCCCTTGTTCCTCGCGCTGGTATCCGCGCTGGGCGGCGCAACCGATGCCGGTCACATCATCAACGCGGTGGGTCTGGCGGTGCTCGCCTTGCTGGTGGTGCTCGCCACCGGCCGCTGGCTGTTACGACCGTTGTTCGTCGCCATCGCGACGGTCAAATCGGCGGAGCTCTTTTCGCTCGCGGTATTGCTCGCGGTGCTGGCATCGGCCTGGGCCACCCACGCCGCCGGCCTGTCGCTTGCGCTGGGCGCGTTTCTCGCCGGCATGATGCTGGCCGAAACGGAATTCCGGCATCAAATCGAAGCGACCATCCGGGCCTATCGCGACGTGCTGCTCGGTTTGTTTTTCATCACGATAGGCATGTTGCTCGACGTTCGGTTGTTGTTGCGCGATCTGCCGCTGGTGATCGCCATTCTGATCGGCCTGCTGATCGTGAAATCGGTGGTGGTTGCCGTGGTGGCCGAGCCGGCCACCAAGAGTTGGTTCAAGTCGCTGCGTACCGGCGTGGTGGTTGCGCAGGGCGGCGAATTCGGCTTCGCATTATTGACCTTGTTATTGCGGCGCGAACTTGCGGATCCCGCCATCGTCCAGCCGCTGTTGGCGGCGACGGTGCTCTCCATGGTCCTCTCGCCCTTGTTGATCCGCCACAACCGGCGCATCACGCGCACCGTGCTCAGTGAATCCAGGCCCTCGAGACCCGAGGCTGTGCGCGAAGCGGCGGTGACCCGGGCGGTGGCCGAACGCGATCACGTGGTGATCTGCGGCTTCGGCCGGGTCGGCCAGAATATCGCGCGGGTGCTCGAGCAAACCGGCTTCGAGTACCTGGCTCTCGATCTCGATCCCTATCGCATCCGGCTCGGCCGGCAGGCCGGCGATCCGGTCGTCTATGGCGACGCGGGTCAGGTCGAGGTGTTGGAAAACGTCGGTGTGGCGCATGCCAGTTGTGTCGTCATCACCTTCGCCAACCCGGATGTTGCGCTGCGGATACTGCGCTCGGTGCGCGGATTGCGCACCGATGTGCCGGTTCTGGTGCGCACGCAGGACGACAGCAAACTCGTCGAGCTGCAGGCGGCGGGCGCGACCGAAGTGGTGCCGGAGACGTTCGAGGCGAGCCTGATGCTGCTGTCGCATCTTTTATTGCTGCTCAAATTGCCGATACCGCGCGTGATCCGCACCATCAACGAAATCAGGACGGACCGCTACGGCATGTTGCGGCAATTTTTCCGAGCAGCCGGCGCGCAATTTCTCGATGACAGTCATGCATTCCGTGAGGAGCTTCACAGCGTCGTACTCCCTCCGCATGCTTGGGCGGTGGGCAGAAACATCGCCGAGCTATCGGCACGCGGTTCGAAAGCAGCGGTCAGTGCCGTGCGGCGCGATGGAATCGTCGGTCGTGAACCGGGTTTGGATACCTTGTTCAAGGTGGGTGATGTCGTGGTGCTCTGCGGCACGCCGGAAGCCGTCGAGCATGCCGAGACTTTGCTGCTCATGGGCTAAAAAATCTCTTTACAGCACCAGCGCATACTTCCATAGTAAGAACGCTGTTCAAGGGCAAACTCATCGAAAGGTGGGGACGCAAAACCACCGGTCTAAGGGGCTTGTCGAAGCCTGACGATAGCGGGGTAGCCAGTAGGGATGCACTGGGAGTGCATCGGCGGAGAAGCGTTTTTTGTGCCCTCGGATAGCCGGCGTCAGCTCGGTTTCCATTCTTCCGGGGAAGCACATGGTCATCAAAGTCAATCGTTCTGCGGGCGCGGACGCATCGGGTCTATACCGTAGGCCGCGCCTCATCGTGCGCGCCAAGCGGTACGAGGAAATCTCGACCATTCTCGAGAAAACGAAAAGCTATCCGACCCCCGTGCGCATGGTCGGCGCAGACTATTCGCAAACGCGTTGCGTGGGTGGCGATGGCGGTACCACCATCGACACGGGCGCTCTGGACAAGATATTGGAGCTCGGTGAAACCACGGTTCGCGCGCAAGCCGGCGTGCGTGTCGGCACCTTGGTCAGGGCGTTGACGGAGCGTGGCCAGGAAATTCTGCTCACTCCCGAGATGGGCCATATCTCGTTGGGCGCACTCGCGGTGACCACCTGCCCACAGGCCTCCCACGAGGATGGCATGGCGCAACTATCGTCCCTGGTGACCGAGCTGAAACTCATCACGCCGCAAGGCAAACAATTGACGGTTACCGAACGCGATGGCGATTTGATGCGCGTGCTGCGCTCGAGCTACGGATTGCTCGGCGTGGTTCACGAAGTGGTGCTGCGCGTGCGTCCCATCATGCCGGTCAAGATCGATTACCAAGCGCTGACGCTGAAGGAATTCACGGCAAGTTTCGCGGCCCTCGTCGAGACGCCGGGAGCCCTGCGGCTGCACATCTCACCGTTCGACGACCGCGTCATCGTCGAACGGCGCACGTTGCAGGAGACCGACAGCGTGAGCCGGTCTGGGATCTGGCAGATCCGCAACTCCGTATTGCGCAACGTGCTGCCCGCATTCGGCTCGACGGTGGGCAGCGTACTCGCGGCTCCCGGCCTGCGTTCTTCGGTGGTCTCCGGCGTGCAGCGCGCGCTGCGTGCCACGCTCGACCGAGCGGCGCGTGGCGTCGTCATGCATGCGCACGAATGGATTCGAGAACTTCCCGAGCAGGCGTGGAAGTCGCGTTACACCTACAGCTTGTGGGCATTTCCGCAGAATGATTTCCCCGGGCGGCTCGGTGAGTACTTCGCTTTTTGCAAGGCGTACTACAAGCAACATGGTTATCGCTGCAACGTCGTGAATGGCGCCAGCCGCCTGCATCAAGACCGCGGGTCGCTGTTCAGCGTGAGTCATTCGGGACCGATGTTCACTCTCGAGCCATCGTCGACGGGCGGTCAGGGTTGGGATGATTTTCTCGTCGACTTCAACGATTTCGCATCCGCATTGGGAGGAACGCCGACTTTCAATCAGACGCGCGCGCTGCAGCCGGGCCATATCGCCAAGGCATTCGGCGAGAGAGCCCGCTTGTTTCGCGCGTTGCGTCTGCGTACCGATCCACACAATCGACTGAACAACAGCTATTTCGCGTATCTTTTCGGTTGAGCCTGCGGGGCATCACATCTCGGGTCGGCGCATGCGGAGTTGAATGGCCGCCACGATCAAGCCGATGCCGACGAGCAGGCCGCCCCACGTCGCCGGACTCGACAAGAACCCGATCGGGTCGAGCAGGCTCCACACGCTGTCCGGCGTCGTGATGGTGCCGTTGGCGAGCACCGTGGAAACCCAGGCTCTATGATCGGTCATGTCGTGAAACGCGGCGGCCGCGTATCCGAGGGTGCGATCACGCAACAGCGTGCCGACGACGTGAGTGCCGAAAAACCAACGCTCCGCCACGTAGACGGCCAGCGGCGGCAAGATGGACCACAGCATGACCGCCCGTTTGGCCCATGCCGACACCACGATGAGCCAGCCGGCGAAGGGTAGGTACCAGATCGCCGTGGTCACGATCAAATACAACCACAGCGCCTGCAGCTGCAGCCATAAATCCGGCTGCCACAGCGCGCCGCCGAAGATGGCGCTCGCGCGGATGGAGATGATGAACGCCATCAAGACCGTGGATACGTCGGCGGCGACGAAATACACCAACGGAATGACGATGAGTCCCGTGGCGAGTTTTGCAAGAACGGTGGCGGTGTCCGAGATGGGCAGCGACTTCCAAAAGAGAATGCTGCGGTCCTTGCGATCGGCGTACAGACAATCGAGGAGATACCAGGTCGCGTAGATGTTCATGACGACGAAAAAGGCCGTGCCGAATGCGAACAACACGACCGCGCCGACCGCGTGACGCTGTTCGGCGGAAGTCAATGCAGCGATGTCCGCGGTGCCGAAAAGAGCGGCCAGCGTCAGTGCGATGCCGATGATGACCGGCACGACCCAAATGGCGCGATTTTCCCAGAACTCGCGGCGTATCAGCCAGGAATAGGTGTTCATAGGCGGTTCCTCAAGACAATTTGGCGACGAACAGATCGGCAATGCTCGGCGTCAGGACCTCGCCGAAGGCTGCCAGTCTTGAAAGATCGGGCGTGTCGAAATACAAAACGGTCTTGCCCAGGGTGCGGCGTTCGTAAAAAGGTTTCTCGGCGCGCGCCGCGACCAGCTCCGGCTCGGCAACGGCGATCGCGGCATAACGCACCGCGATCTGTTCGAGCGAGCTGTCGAGGACGATGCGTCCCTTGTCGATGAATATGACGTCCGTCAGCAGGTTTTCCACCTCCTCGACTTGATGGGTGGTGATGAGGATGGTTCGCGTCTCGTCCATGTAGTCGTTCACCAAGGCGTCGTAGAACGCACGGCGCGCGAGAATGTCGAGGCCGAGCGTCGGTTCGTCGAGAACGAACAGCTTGGCATCGATGGCCATCGTCAGGGCGAGGTGCACCTGCGTCTTCATTCCCTTGGACAATTCGCGCATCCGACGTTTTCCGGTGATCTGCGTCTTGGCCAGCAGCGCCGTCGCTCGGTCGCGACGGAACCGGGGATGCACGCCGGCCACGAAATCGATGGCATTGTCGACACGCAACCAGGATGGCAGCACGGCAACATCCGCGATGAAGCACGTGTCGTGCATCAATGCGGCGCGTTCCGTGAACGGTTCGCGGTCCAGTACGCGCAGCCGGCCGGTGTAAGGCGCGAGACCCAAAATGGCGCGCAGGGCGCTGGTCTTACCGGCACCGTTCGGGCCGATGAGACCGACGATCCGGCCGCTCTGCACGGTGAAGTCCACATGATCGAGGGCGGTGTGTTTGCCGTAAGTCTTGGTGAGACCACGGGCTTCGATGAGCGCAGACATCGGAATTCATTCCTCTTTGTGATCGCTGCCGCGCGGCGGCGGAGCGGGGTGGGTGAGCGCCGGGGTTTGCGCGAATAATTCCTGCGCCGTGAACCCGAGTCGGTGGATGTTGGCGAGAATGTGCGGCCATTCTTCTTTCAGAAAGCGTTCGCGTTCCCCGGCCAGCAACAGCCGGTGGGCGCCGGCGCTGACGAACATGCCGAGACCGCGGCGTTTTTCAACCAGCTTTTCGTCGACCAGCTGCTGATAACCCTTCAGTACCGTCAGCGGATTGAGCCGATAGTCGGCCGCCACGGCGCGCACGGAGGGTAAAGCATCGCCCTCCTTGAGCGCTCCCTCGAGAATGAGGGCGACCATGCGATCGCGCAATTGGCGATAGATCGGCTGATTGTCGTTCCAGTTCGGGTTCATTCTCCACTCGCTGTCGCCTCGTGTACCGGGCATGTAGCACGCTAATCTAGCAGAACGCGTCTCAGAATCTGGCCTCGGCGAGCAGATGGCTCGTGTAATGCATCAGCGAGGTCAATGGGCTGTGCTGTAGCTGACCGTTGAACAGGTAGGCGATCCCGCCGAGCATCATTCCGTTGAAGGTGAGAGCGAGGGCGAAGGCGGCGAACTTGCTGGCTTTCTGGCTGGTCATGTCATTCTCCTGTCGGTGGTTGCCAATAAGATGTGTTAGTGGCTTGGTGATATAGTTACATACATCACTGGCACATGCAATCGCAGGATGTAGCCGCACCCAGCCCCCGTGCGGTGGGTGCGGCAAGACCGCAAGGATTGGGCTAACATTCCAAACTTTTGCGCGGGAGTAGGTATGAAGAAGCCAGTTACTGTCACCATCACGGGCGCAGCCGGAAATATCGGGTATGCATTAGCCTTTCGCGTCGCATCGGGTCAGATGCTCGGCGCGGACCAGCCTATCAATCTGAATTTATTGGAAATTCCTCAGGCGAGCGCAGCCGTGCAGGGCGTCGTCATGGAGCTGAACGATTGTGCCTTCCCGACGCTGAACAGAGTCACCGCGTCGTCGGACGCCATGGTGGCTTTCAAGGATTGCGATTTCGGCTTGCTGGTCGGCGCCCGTCCGCGCGGCCCCGGCATGGAACGCAAGGATCTCTTGCTTGCCAACGCGCAGATCTTTTCGGCGCAAGGCAAGGCCTTGGATGCGGTGGCGAGCCGCGGCGTACGTATCCTGGTGGTCGGCAATCCCGCCAATACGAACTCCTTGATCGCGCAGCGTAACGCGCCGTCGCTGGCGGCGAAACAATTTACCGCCATGACCCGGCTCGATCACAACCGTGGTCTCGCCCAGTTGACCGAAAAGACCGGCAGCCCGTTGGCCGACGTCAAAAAGGTCATCATCTGGGGCAATCATTCGGCCACTCAGTACCCGGATCTGCACCATGCCACCGTGAGTGGCAAGGCCGCCTTGTCGGTAGTCGAGGACGGCTGGTTCAAAGAAAGCTTCATTCCCATCGTGCAACAGCGCGGCGCCGCCATCATCAAGGCGCGCGGAACGTCGTCGGCTGCCTCGGCGGGCGCGGCGGCACTCGATCACATTCACGATTGGATGCTCGGCACGCCGGCGGGTGACTGGGTCAGCATGGGCATTCCGTCCGACGGCAGCTACGGCATACCGGAAGGCGTCATCTATTCCTATCCGGTGACTTGCCAGGGCGGCGAATACAGCATCGTTCAAGGCTTGAGCATCAACGACTTCAGCCGCGAGAAAATGACGGCAACTCACAAAGAGTTGTTGGAAGAACGCGATGGCGTCAAAGATCTGATCTGATGACATGAGGGAGGCCGTATGAATCGCATCGTACTGGGATTGAGTTTCGGATTGCTGGCCGCCGTGGCCTCGGCACAGGACCGCACGCCGGCGGCGCCGGGCGCCGACGTGTATTTCATCTCGCCGTCCGACGGTGCAAAGGTGCACGGTCCCGTGACCGTTCGTTTCGGTCTCAAGGGCATGGGGGTCGCACCGGCAGGGGTGAAATTCGACAACACCGGACACCATCATCTGCTCGTCGACACCGACTTGAACGACCTCAAGAGCGATGCGCCGCTGCCGGCGAACGAGCACGTCGTGCATTTCGGCAAGGGCCAGACCGAAACGACGCTCACGTTGACGCCCGGCAGACACACACTGGAATTGCTGTTCGCCGATTATCAACACCTCTCGTTCGATCCGCCCCTGCACTCGAAGAAAATAACCATCACCGTGAATTGAAGCGAACGGTGTCCCGGACGATCCTGCATGTCGACATGGACGCCTTTTATGCCTCCGTGGAGGAGCGGGATCGACCCGAACTGCGCGGCAAGCCGTTGATCGTCGGTGGCACGCGCGGCCGCGGCGTCGTCGCCGCGGCAAGTTATGCGGTGCGCCGTTTCGGCGTGCACTCGGCCATGCCGATCGCCACCGCGCTGCGGCTGTGTCCCGATGCCATCTGCGTGCAGCCGCGCATGGGGCGATACAAGGAAGTGTCGGAGCAAGTGTTCGCCATATTCGACGATTTCACGCCGTTGGTGGAAGGCCTCTCCCTCGACGAAGCGTTTCTCGACGTCACGGCGAGTCGGCGATTGTTGGGCGCCGGCATGGTAATCGCGACGGCCATTCGACACCGCATCCACTTGCGTACCGGACTCACGGCATCCGTCGGCATTGCGCCCAACAAGCTGTTGGCGAAGATTGCATCCGATCTGAACAAGCCGGATGGCATGTGCGAAATAGGGCCCGACAACTTGCGGCAGACTTTGGATGCCCTGCCGGTGCAAAAATTATTGGGGGTGGGGCGCAAATCCTTGCCCGCCGTCCACGCCGCCGGCATCCTCACCTTCGGTGATCTGCGTCGCGCGGACGATGCAACCGTGTGGCAAGCTTTCGGAAGACACGGCAAGACCATGCGCGATCGGGCCGCAGGATTGGATGATCGGCCCGTCGAAGCCGAACGCGAGGAAAAATCCATCAGTGCCGAGGAAACCTTCGCGAGCGACGTTGGCGATGCAGCCGAGTTGCAGCGTCAAATCGTGCACCTGGCCGATCGGACCACATCTCGCCTGCGGGCGGCCGGCCTCGCCGCCGGCAAGGTCACGGTCAAAATTCGGCGCGCCGATTTCACGACGTATACCCGGCAACGTACCGTCGAACCTCCCACCCAGGATACGGCGTTGGTGGCCGGCCTCGCGCATACGCTGCTCGAAGAATGGCGCCGCTCGCAGCCGGCGGCGGCCGTACGGCTCTTGGGTGTGGGCGTCGGCCACTTGACGACGCCTGGTCAGGGCGATCTGTTTTCGGATCTCGACCCGAAGGACGGCGGGCTCGATGCGGCGGTCGACGGTATCCGCGACCGCTTTGGATCCGCACTGGTGACCCGGGCCAGCCTGTTGCCGCGCTCGAACGGCTCCGGGCCGCGCGGGACGTAAGCTTGGTATACCCTGGCTGACACCATGTACACGAGTTTTTTCGGTCTCAGCGAAAAGCCTTTCGCGATCACTCCCGATCCGCGCTACCTGTACCTGAGCGAGCGGCATGCGGAGGCCTTGGCTCATCTCCTCTATGGCATCAACGAGTCCGGCGGCTTCATTCAGCTGACGGGCGAAGTGGGCACCGGCAAGACCACCGTCGTGCGCACGCTGTTGTCCCGGGTACCGCAGCACGCGGACGTCGCCGTGATCCTGAATCCGCGCGTCACCCCGGTGGAGTTTCTGCTGACGATCTGCGAGGAACTGGGCTTGCCGATCGCCGACACGGATCGCGACAGCGTCAAACAAATGGTCGACGCCTTGAATCGCCGCCTGCTCTCTTCGCATGCGGAGGGCCGGCGCATCATCGTCATCGTGGACGAGGCACAAAACCTTTCTGCGGAGGTCTTGGAACAAGTCAGGCTGCTCACCAATTTGGAAACACCCACCCAAAAACTTTTGCAGATCATTCTGATCGGTCAACCGGAGCTGCGCGATCTGCTGGATCGCAACGACTTACGCCAGTTGGCTCAGCGCATCACCGGCCGCTATCACCTGAAGCCGTTGTCGCGCGAGGAAACGCAGGGCTATGTCCGTCACCGTCTGCGGGTGGCCGGCGCCGTGGGTGAAATATTCACGGCCGGCGCGCTCAAGGAAGTGCACCGCTTGGCATCCGGTATTCCGCGCGTCATCAACGTGAGCTGCGATCGTGCGCTGCTCGGCGCGTACACGCAGGAAACACGTAAAGTGACGGCAGCCCTGGTGCGACGGGCGGCCGGCGAGGTGTATGGCCGCCGCTTTGCGCCGGCCTGGTTCAATTGGGCGGCGGGGTTCACCATCGTTGCCGGTCTCGCGGCGACCGCACTGCCGATATGGCACGCTTGGCACCGTCCCACCGCCGCGGTGAGCGCGGTGAGCGCCGTGCTCGCCCCGCTTGCCATCCCCGCGGCTGCAACCCGCCCCAGCCCGACCGTGATCGAGCCGCCGCCGGTTTCGCTCGAAAAGTTGCTGGAAGCGAACGAACGAAACACCGGCGATGCCGCTGCCTATCGACGACTCCTGTCTTTATGGGGTACGGCCATGACCAACGACCGCGATCCCTGCGGCCAGGCCCAAAAGGCCGGCCTCGCGTGCCTGGACCAACGCGGCTCATGGGCCGAGGTGCAGGCGCTCAATCGGCCCGCAATCCTCACGCTCACGGACGACCTGGGGCACAAGCACCGGGTGGTGCTTGCCGCGCTGGAAGGCCGCTTCGCCGTTCTCGATTTGGGCGAACGCAGCGAGCGCATACCGGTCGATGCCGTGGCGCGCGATTGGTTCGGGGATTTCACCGTGGTGTGGAAGCCGAAAACCGCCAAGGCCCGTCCACTCTCGCTCGGCATGCGCGGGGACGAGGTGAGGTGGCTGCGACGCAGCCTCGATGCCTTGCAGGGAGCGGCGCCCGATCCCGACCGCAACGATGTTTACGACGACCAACTCGCCGTTGAAGTGCAAAATTTTCAGCGCGAACATCGGCTCAACGTCGACGGCATCGCCGGCCTGCAGACACAGGTCGTCCTCGACACGGCATTGGCAGAGCCCGGCTCGCCGTTGTTACAACAGAACGCACCCCACGGTTAGCACGTTAGGACCTCTATGTCGTTCATTCTAGACGCACTAAAAAAATCGGAGCACGAGCGGCAACGGCAGAGCGTCCCCGGTCTCGTGCAATCAGGCTTCGTGAGGCCACGCCAACACTTGCCGCCCTGGGCGCTCGGGCTGTATGTCTTGGTCGGCATCACCTTGCTGGTCCTGCTCTTCGTGCTGATCCGCGGCTGGCTGCTGCCACCGCCCGGCGCACCGACGGTCGCCAGCCCACAGGGCACTGTCACACCGGACGCCACCACACCGCGCCGCGCCGCGTCGGGCAGCGTTGCGCCGGCACGACCTTTCAGTCCACTCGACGCCGCGCCGATCTACGCCCCCGAAATTCCCGTCGACTCACCCGATGTTCCCGCCACCGCGCAGGCACGGAGCCCGACTACGAGAAGCGCGTTGCGCGAACCCGCATCCCGCGCCCCGGCAAGCGCAGGCCCTCGGTTGAACGACGGCGACTACAAGACCAATGAAGAGGAGGTGCTGCCGTCGATCAACGAACTGAATCTCACGGGCGCGCAGGCCTTGCCTGAACTGCACCTCGACGTTCATGTGTTCGCCACCCAATCGACGGAGCGCTTCGTTTTCATCAACATGCGCAAATATCACGAGGGAGCAAAGATGCAGGAGGGGCCCACCGTCGAGCGCATCCGGCGTGACGGCGTCATCCTCGACTACGACGGCTTGCGGTTTCTGTTACCGCGCGAGTAGTTCGAGTGCGGTGCCGCTGATGCGATAGCCGACCCAGGCAGAATTTGCACGCGCGCCGAGCGATTCGTAAAAATCCCGGGCCGGCTGATTCCAATCGAGCACGGACCACTCGAACCTCCCGCAGCCGCGCTCCACCGCGAGCCGGGCCAGATAGACCAACATCGACTTGCCGACCGCACGGCCGCGAAACGCGGGCCGCACGAACAGATCCTCCAGGTAGAGGCCCGGCTTGCCGAGAAAGGTCGAAAAATTGTGGAAATACAGCGCGAATCCCGCCGCGTCGTCGCCGTACCGGGCGATCACCGCTTCGGCGGTCGGGCGCGGGCCGAACAACGCCGTCTGCAAGGCAGCCTCCGTTGCCACGACTTCGTGGCGCAGTTTCTCGTAATCGGCCAACTCGGTGACGAGCGCCAGGATCAGCGGAATATCCGCTTCTTGCGCGGGTCCGATGTGTACGAGCGGAGTCGAGATCACGGGGGCGGTTCCACGGCAGGGACGATCCCCGCAGCTTACACGGAGCGTGTATGCGGCGCTCAAAGGTCGATGTGCGATGATGCAGCCATGCGAAAGATCTTTACGCTGACGATGAGCGGGCTGGTGACGGTGCTGCCTCTGGCATTGACGATTTACGTGATCTGGTGGCTGGTGAATACGGTCGAGGGCTGGCTGCGTCATGTGCTGATCGCTCTGAATATCGTCAGTCCCGCGCACTACTGGCCGGGCCTCGGACTCATGACGGGTTTTTTTCTGCTGCTCGCCGTGGGCGGCTTGGTGAATGCCTACGTCGGGAAGATGATCTTGCGCTATTGGGATGACTTTCTCGGCCGTATCCCGGTGATCAAGACGTTGTACGGTGGGTTTCGCGACGTCGTGAGCTTGCTGCCGTCCGGCAGCGGCGAGAAGCGCGATTTGCAGCGGGTCGTACTGGCACGCTTCGCCGATGTCCAAGCGATTGGTTTCGTGACGCGGGAGGATGTTCCTGCGGCGCTCGAGCCACATGGCGGGCTGAACTGGGTGACCGTCTACTTCCCCATGAGCTACGCCTTCGGCGGCTACACACTGTACTTGCCGCGCGAGCGGCTGCAGCCCCTCGACATTTCGGTCGAGGATGCCATGCGCTTGGCCATCACGGCAGGCTTGACCGCAAGCGGTCGAACGAAGAACCCGTAGCGGGCGTCGGTTGATGATTGATTTCAAACGCGGCCGGATGGTGCTTGTGCTCATGGTGATAGGCACCGCGGGACACGTTGCTCACGCATCGCCCGCCGCGACGGCGGGCGATGCCGATCGTTATCCGGAGTGGCGTGCCACGGCGGCACATCGCCTCGCTGCCCGCGCAGACGCAGGCTCGCTCGCCACGGCGGCGGCGCTCACCTTCTTAGGGGTGCCGGCACGCTCGCGGGCGGAGTCGGCCAACGCGGCTTTGGCCGCTCTCGAGTTGGCCGTCAAGGCCAGCGAAGCAGCACCGCAGAATCCCGCGATCAGTTGGCTGCATCTGCAGCTGTGCACCGACGCGCCCGGTTGCAGAGTCCGCGATGCCGCGACCACCATGCGCTGGGTCGATGCCGACAACAGCGCGGCTTGGCTGCCCACCTTGGCGACCGCACAAAAAGACCGGGACAGCACCGAAGTGGATCGGGTCCTGGCCTCCATGGCGCAGGGCTTGCACTTCAACTTGTACGCGAATCGAGCCACGGTCATGATGTTCGATGCCCTGAAGAATGCGCGCTCGCAGCTGCCATCCCATTACCTGGAGACCGATCTGAACCGGTTGACCGAGGCGAAAGGCATTGCCGACGCGATCGTGCAACCCTCCTTCGCGCCGCTCATCAACGCCTGTCGCGACGCGGCGGCCGGCACGGAACGCGGCGACAACTGTCTGACTCTCTCGAAGACCATGCAATCCGCCGACGTCGTGATGGCCCAGCTGGTGGGTTTCGCCATCGAGAAGCGCTTGATTGGCGCCGACGGCAAAGAGGCGCGTAGCATCGCCGAGCGCCGGCGCGTGCTCGAATGGCGGGTGGCCGCGGCGAACCGCAGCGACTCGCCGCTACTGCCATGGTCGAAAAACGCGCACGCACGGTCGCGCATTGCGAAGATGCGCTCGATGCCTCGAGAAGAGGACGTTTACCTCGCCATATTGCGCGACCATAAAAAACCGCTCGACCCGCCGGAGGATCGCCGATGATTGACTTGTATTACTGGCCCACGCCGAATGGCCACAAGGTTGCTATTTTTTTGGAAGAAACGGCCATGCCGTACCGGCTCGTACCCGTCAACATCTCCAAAGGCGAACAATTCAAGCCTCATTTTCTCGCCATCTCGCCGAACAACCGCATGCCTGCCATCGTCGATCACGAACCTTTGGACGGCGGCGCGCCGATTTCGGTCTTCGAATCGGGGGCGATATTGCTGTACCTTGCCGAGAAGAGCGAACAGTTCCTGCCGCCGGACATCAGGGGTAGAACCGAGACGATGGAATGGCTGTTCTGGCAGGTGGCGGGGTTGGGTCCCATGGCCGGCCAGAATCACCATTTCGCCCGGTATGCGCCCGAGAAAATCCCATACGCCATCGAGCGTTACGTGAAGGAAACGCAGCGTTTGTACGGCGTACTGAACCAACGGCTGGCGGACCGCGAGTTCCTTGCCAGAGCCTACTCGATCGCCGATATGGCGGCCTATCCGTGGGTGGTGCCGCACGAAGCCCAGGGCCAGAACCTCGCCGATTTTCCGCATGTGAAGCGCTGGTTCGAGACCATCAAGACGCGCCCCGCCACGGTCCGCGCCTATGAGCTGGCGCCCACCTTCAAGCCGAGCACCGCCGCGGGCACGTGACGGTTCGCCACCCAGCAGTAGCGTTGATGTTCGTCCACCATCCCGACCGCTTGCATGAAAGCGTGGCAAATCGTCGAGCCGACGAAGCGGAAGCCCTGCTGTTTCAAATCCTTGCTCATGGCGTCGCTCGCGCGTGTCGTCTTTAAAATCCCGCCGAGGTACAGCGGGCGTCGGCGCAGCACCCGACCGTTCGTAAACTGCCAAAGGTAACCGGTAAAGCCGTCGGGCCGTTCGCGAATCCTCAGATACGCGCGCGCGTTGTCGATGAACGCATCGACTTTCAGGCGATTTCTCACGATACCGGGATTGGACAGGAGACGTTTGCGCTGAAGGGCACCATAGCGGGCCATCTTCTCGGCATCGAAACCATCGAATGCAGTGCGATAATTTTCACGTTTGCGCAGGATCGTCAGCCAGCTGAGCCCCGCTTGAGCGCCCTCCAGGCACAGCATCTCGAACAGCCGTCGATCCGAGTACACGGCGACGCCCCACTCGGTATCGTGATAGGCCATGTAGAGAGGATCAGGCGGACACCATGCGCAACGTCGTTTGCCGTCCGCATGCCGTTGGGAGCTCAATTTGAAACGATCCACCGCGCCGTTCATCGAAGTTGGATTCTCCTCGCCCAAGCGTCGTAGTATGCCCGACCAACCATGATGCATTCGCTACTCTCGGCAGACGAACCCCCGGCCTATCGGCTGGAACGCGAATTCGGCAGCTCGGCGTTCTTTTTGATATGCGATCACGCGGGCGCCTTGATACCCCGGCGACTCGGCTCGTTGGGACTCGACCCGCACGAACTCGGACGCCACATCGCGTACGACATCGGCGCCGCCGAAGTGGCGTGTGCATTGTCGGAACTCCTGAATGCGACGGTCATCCTACAGAATTATTCGCGGCTGGTGATCGATTGCAACCGACGGATCGGTAGTCCATCGTCCATCGTTGCGTTGAGCGAGCGCACCGTCGTACCGGGCAATGCGTCGTTGAATCGCACGGATGCCGAGCGGCGCGCGGCCGAGGTGTTCGATCCTTATCATGCGCGGATCGTCGATTTGCTGAACGCGCGACGATCCCGGGGCCAGGCCACGCTGCTGATCTCGGTGCACAGCTTCACGCCCGTGTACATGGGCGAGGCGCGCCGCTGGCACGCGGGCGTCTTGTACAATCGCGACCCGCGTCTGGCACACGCTTTGCACCGCGTGTTGCGCCACGATCCCATGCTGGTCGTGGGCGACAACCAGCCTTATGCGGTCAGCGACGAGAGCGACTACGCCATACCGGAATACGGCGAGAAGCGTCATCTACCTCACGTCGAAATCGAAATTCGGCAGGATCTCATCGACAGCGCAGCCGGCCAACGGGACTGGGCGCGGCGTTTATTCGTCGCCCTGCCGCAGGCCGCTGCGCTGGCGTTGGGTTGAAGGGCGGCGGCTAATGCTTGGCTGGGTGCGCCTTGTCGTGCGGTTTGACCGCGACGACTTCGACTTCCAACAAAGCACCCGGCGCCACCAGTGCAGCCACCTGCACGGCGCTGCGTGCCGGCTTGTTGGGTTGCTCTGCGGTACCGAAGAATTTCGAGTAGGCCGCCATCAAGCCGGGGAAGTTTAGTTTATTGTCCTTGCTCGGGTCCGCCACCATGAACACCGTCATCTTGACCACGTCGCCCATCCCCAAGCCGAGCTGACCGAGCGTCGCTTTGATTTGCGTCATCACGCTCGTCGACTGAGTCTCCATGTCACCATAGGCCTCGAAGCTACCCTTCGGCGCATCTTTGTTGGCGACCTGCGGTAAAGCGCCGCTGACGTACACGGTGTCGAAACCGGCGGGTACCGTCACCGCAAGCGAAATCGGGAAGTCGCTGCCATTCGGCAATGGAGTACGGACGACGTCGGCCGCCCGGACTGCGCTGAAAGCCGCCATGGCCATCGACATGGATGAAACGAGCGCGATACGGCGACGGTTAACTCTTGGCATTGGTATCCCCTTGTTGGTCCTGCGAGGATCGCAATTTGAACGGCTCGCTGTCCACCTGTTTTTGAGTGTGCGGGCCGGCATCTTCTTTCAATCCGACGCCGGTGAGTTGCAGTCGGCGCGCGCTCGTCATGAGCCATTCGAGCTTGGCCGCGGCCGCCGCGTACGAAAGTCCGTCCGCATGAACGTTCGATATGCAATTACGCGCCGAGTCGAGCAGCCCGATGCGCGGCGCATAGGTCAGATACAAGCCGAGGCTGTTCGGCACGCTCAATCCCGGCCGCTCGCCGATCAAAACCACGACCATGGTCGCGCCCATCCGCGCTCCGATCTCGTCGCCCAGAGCGACGCGCGCCTGCTCGGCAAGCACCACGGGCCCCAGACGCCATTGCGCAAGCCGCGCGCGGATGGCCTCGACGGTGGGTATGGCGTGCGTCTGCACGGCACTGGCGGACAGGCCATCCGCAATCACCAACACCGCTTCGAACGGTCCCGCCGGTAGCGCCTCCGCCGAACGCGTATCCAGCCGCCGACCCAGATCGGGTCGTCGCAGATAGGTCGACCGATCTTGGGCGGCCGAATGAACCAGAATGCTCGGTACCGGATGCAAGGCGGCGGCCAACGCGCCGAAATCCACGTGGGTGGTCACCGCATCGCGCGCGCGGGCGTGCGCATACTGGAAATCGAGCGAACGCTGCGTGGGCAGCGCATCGCCCGCTCGTCCCAAACCGATGCGCGCTCGCGTCACGCCGGTGAAACGCTGCCAGAGCTTATCGACGTCGCGAGGCGGCATTCGCTTCCTGCAACAACAACACGTTCGACGCCAACGGCGGCGCCAGGCGGCCCCGCTCGTCGAGCATCGCCATGCGCGACAACCAGTCCGCAAATTCCGGCGCGGGACGCAGATTCAGCAGATGCCGTAACCCCAGAATGTCGTGAAACGACAAGCTTTGATAGTTGAGCATGACGTCGTCCGCACCGGGAACGGCGATCAAAAAGTTCACTCCCGCCACCGCCAGCAAGGTCATCAGCGAATCCATGTCGTCTTGATCCGCTTCGGCGTGATTCGTGTAACAGACATCGCATCCCATCGGCAGACCCATCAGCTTCCCGCAAAAATGGTCTTCCAGTCCTGCCCGGATGATCTGTTTCGAATCGAACAAATATTCCGGACCGATGAAGCCGACCACGCTGTTGACGATGAAAGGTCGATGGGCACGCGCCACCGCATACGCTCTAGCCTCCAACGTCTGCTGGTCGACGCTGTGATGCGCACCCGCGGACAGCGCGCTGCCCTGACCGGTTTCGAAATACATCACGTTGTTGCCGACAGTGCCGCGCCGCAACGACTCGGTGGCTGCCTGGCCTTCCGACAGAAGCGCCAGATCGATACCGAACCCGCGATTGGCCATCTCCGTGCCGGCCACGGATTGAAATGCCAGATCGACCGGGGCGCCTCGCTCGATGGCCCGCAATGTGGTGGTCAGATGGGCGAGCACGCATGACTGAGTCGGGATGTCGTAACGCGTCCGGATGGCATCCAGGAGCTGCAACAGCTCGATGGTACTGGCGAGATTATCCGTCGCCGGATTGATGCCGATGACGGCATCGCCCACGCCGAACAGCAGGCCGTCCAATACCGACCCGGCGATGCCGTCCAAATGGTCCGTGGGATGATTGGGCTGCAGCCGACTGCCCAGATGACCCGGCAGTCCGAGCGTGCTGCGAAAGCGGGAGATCACGCGGCATTTGGCAGCCACCGCGATCAAATCCTGATTGCGCATCAATTTGCAGACCGCCGCTGCCATCTCCGGGGTGATTCCCGGCGCCACGGCGCTGAGCACGCTGGTGTCCGCCTCGTAAGACAACAGCCAATCACGAAAACCGCCCACCGTCATGTGGCTCACCGGCGCGAAAGCAGCGGCATCGTGCGTGTCGACGATCAGCCGGGTGACTTCATCGTCTTCATACGGAATCACGAGATCGGTCAGAAACTGCTTGAGCGGCACGTCCGCCAGCACATACCGGGCGGCTATGCGCCGGATGTCGCCCGCGGCGGCGATACCGGCCAACTCGTCGCCCGAACGCCGCGTCGAAGCGCAAGCCAACACCGTCCGAAGATCTTCGAAGACATGTCGCTCGGTCCCCACCACCTGCGCAAAACGAGTCATCGAACGAGCGCAGAACGAGCGCCGGCGGTCAGACGTTCGAGCGCGCGGCGGCGTGGCGCTGTCGGTAAACCAGCTCGATACGCTCGACCCCGCGCGTGCGCCGCGCGGCGCTGCGTATTTGATGCATGAGCTTGATCAGCACGGCGGTGTTGACGTCCGCGGAAGAACGCAATCGAGGCTCGACACCGAGGTGCAGAACCACGAAGCGCTGTTCGGCGAGCCGCACGAAAACCGCCACGCCCAGCGGTCTGCCCTCGTCCGTCACCGCAAATAACGTCTGAACGCCCTGCATGTCGCCGACCCGGATGCGCAGATAACCGTCTTCTTCCTCAATCTCGGGCACGCCGTAGATCTGGATGGATTGCTGGATACCGAGACGGACTCGATGTTGGTTCACGTTGAAGAACAGCAGATGTTCCAGGGCCGCGCGCTGTCCGGCAGCCAACTTGGACGTAATGCCGATAGGGTCGCTCAAGGTTCTAACCTGCATGGCGTGAGAACGGGATGAGGCACAGCAACAGATAGTTTCGCGCCCGTGCCGAGCATGGTATCGCTTCGCCGCGGGAATGACACTAAAGCCTTCCCAAATGGGGAAAAATGCCTGAACCGGCCTTCAGCCGCCTAGCGGGCGGCTTTTTGCTGTCCGCTTTCGCGCTCCAGCCGTTTCCGCTCGGCGATTTCCTCCCGATCCACAGCGACGTCGCGCGGGGCCTTGATCCCGATGCGCACCTGGGTGCCGTTGACGGCCATCACGGTGATTTCGATGTCGTCGCCGATTCGCAGGGCTTCCCCCGCCCGCCGGGTGAGAATGAGCATGGTGTGTTCGCAGATGAGGTTGGTCATACAATGTACTGCCCAACCGATTTTGCTCGATATCAGGAATGTCTTCGATCCGGTGTAGGACGCGCCCCGATACTCGTGAAGCCATATAGCGGATACTCTTTCGACTCGCTCAATTCTCACCCATCGGATGAAAGGATCACCTATGAATCGGTCGCTGCAAATATTGATGCTCGGCGTGATGATCGGCGGCATGGGACTGCGCGCCCGCGCCGACGACACCGCCACGCCGCCCATCCCGAGCAAACATCAATTGATGAAGGAATGCATGGCTAAACAAAAAGCGAGTGACGGTGGGATCCCGAAGGAGGACATGAAAAGAAACTGTAAGGACGTTACGAAAACTCAGCGTGAAAACGACAAGGTGGAGAAAGAATCCACCACTGCGGCGCCGCAGCCCCCTTCCCACGAGTGACCAGCATGTCGATTGACGTCATCGGCGCGAGTGACCCGTCGGCGCGCTCAACCTCGTCGGCGCGCCACCATACCCAGCAGGAAGCGCCCGCCGGGTAGACGGATCAAGCGAAATACCCGTCGCCAAAAACGCTGTGCCTTGAGATCGAACGCGGCCAGCGGCAACTGGTCGTAGAGCTGCGGCTGTGGCTCATGCACGATCGCCGCCGTGGCCCTGCATCGAGCGACGCTCGTTGGACCGACGATGTCGATGCCCACGCTGTTCGCGTGCCAGGTCAACTCCACCCGTCGTACGTCATTCGCCGGAATGAAACCGGTCGGCGAGTCGGCGACCCATAAATAGATGTGCCTCCCTTGATGGATGGTGTCGCTCAACTGCCATAATCCATTGCCCAGAACCCGACTTGAAAATGGGCCGACGATCGAACGACTGGTCATCGATTTCATTCCTTCATGCGCGTCGGCTACCCTGCCCGGCTCGGGCAACGACAATCACCGTGACTACGCCAAGCAACCTTCTTCCCGGACAAGCACTCAGCTCGAGCGGCCGCGTGCGGCTCGATTATGCCGCGGTCGCGACGCTCGCGTTTCCTTTCATGCTGAACAGCGCGGTCCAGGCCGTTCTCAATGCCACCGATACCTGGTTCATCAGCCGTCTGTCTCCCTTGGCGACTGCGGCGATCGGCGCGGTCTACTGGCCGGTGCTGGTCTTCGTGCTCCTCTTCGGCGGTGTCGGTCTGTCGGTGCAAACCGTCGTTGCGCAAGCCTATGGCGGGCGCCGCTTCGCACGCGCTTCCAAGGCGGTGTGGACGGCCGTTTGGGCGGCGTCGTTCAGCATCCCGCTGTTCGTCGCCGTAGCGGTTTGCGGGGCATGGATCTTTTCACCGTTTGGTATAGCGCCGGACATTCAGCGGCTTTCACTTCATTACTGGATGCCGAGAATGCTCGGTGCCCCTCTCGGTGTCGCGCTGTGGTCGATTCTCGGCTTCTTCAACGGCGTGGGTCGCCCTTTCGTGACCATGCGGGTGACGTTCAGCGTGGCCATGGCCAACGTCGTTTTGAATCAATGCTTCGTCATCGGTCTTCGCTGGGGAATCGCCGGTTCGGCTTGGGCAACGGATGTGGCGCAACTACTCGGCGTCGCGCTGGCGCTCGGCGCATTTCTCGGCAAAGACATTCGCACCCTCTATCGGTCCAACCTGACTTTTCGATTGCGTCGGGCATCCCTCGTGGCGCAACTCAAGTTAGGACTGCCCATGGGTGTGCTGTATGCGGCGGATATCACGGGTTTCGCGCTGTTCCAATTGATGGAGGTGCGCATGGGAGCCGTCGACGGCGCTGCGTCGCAAATCGTGATGATGCTGACGTCGTTCTGCTATATGCCGGCCATCGGCATCGCCATGGCGGGCACCACGCTGGTCGGGCAGGCGATCGGCGCGAGGCGGTTCGACTGGGCGACCAAGGTGGGCAACGGTGTGATTTCGATTGCCGTGGTCTACATGAGTCTTGCCGGCGTCGCGATTGCCGCCGCCGGCCCGTGGATCATGCCCCTGTTCACGAATCGAGCCGATCCTGCGGCGTCGGCCGTGATCGTGCGTGGGATTTCGCTGCTCTGGATTGCCGCCGGCTACCAGTTATTCGACGGTTTGAGCCTGAGCAGCAGCGCCTGTCTGCGCGGGGCCGGCGACGTGCGAGTGCCCTCCGTCATGGTTCTGGCCCTGTCATGGGGCTTTTTCGTGCCGCTTGCCCATAGCCTGTCTTTCAAACCCGGTGCGGGGTGGGTCGATTGGCTGCCTCAATTCGGCTGGGGTGCCGTCGGTGGCTGGCTGGCCGCGCTGGCTTATATTTGCGGCCTCGGAGTCATGCTGTTGATGCGTTGGCGGTCGGGCGCATGGCGCCGCCTGGCATTGAACTTCAAGTGAGCGAGGCTGTGCTACTTTAGCGGGATGTCGAATCGGTTCCCGGGATTGACGCGCATCCTCCTCGCGTCGACGCTGTTCATGGCCACGGCTCAGGCGCTGCCCGGCGCACCGGCTCCGGTCGCCCAAGTCATCGCGGCGCAACACCTGCCGCCCAATTCGGTGAGTTTCGTGGTCTTGGATCTTGAGACCGGCAGACCGATCGCCGGTTTGAATATCGACACGCCGCGCAGCCCCGCATCGACCATCAAAATCGTGACCACCTTCGCGAGTTTGGATCTGCTCGGCCCATCCTACCTGTGGCACACACGGGCACTGACTCGCGGTGACCTCAAGAATGGCGTGCTGGACGGCGATCTCATTCTGCAGGGCGGCGGCGATCCTTACATGAGCCTCGAGCGTTGGTGGAGTTTCGCGCGCACGCTGCGGGAAAGAGGCTTGCAGACCATTCGCGGCGATATCGTCATCGACAACACCGCATTCTCCCTGCCGGCGGAAGACCCCGCGGCTTTCGACGGACGACCCAACCGCTCATACAACGTTCTGCCGGATGCGTTGATGGTAAATTTTCAGTCCGTGGAATTTCGCGTCGTGCCGAACGAGAGCATGCACCGCGTCGATGTGGTGGCTTCGCCGGCACCGATCAATCTGATCATCGACAACCACATCTCCTTGGCTTCGGGACGCTGCAGCGGCGCCGCCGGGCGGGTGGACTTCGACGTGGCGTCCGAGAGCTGGAATCGCGTCGTTTTCTCGGGTGCGCTGAGTCCGAGCTGCGCCGAGCGCAGTTTTGCCCGCGTGCTGCTCCATCCGACGGACTATGCATTCGGCACGTTCGTGGGGTTATGGCGGCAGCTGGGCGGCGAATTCAACGGTAAATTGCGCGTGGCGCCGGTCCCCGCCGATGCGCAGCCGTTCGTCACCTTCGATTCGCTGACGCTGGGCGAAATCGTGCGGCTGACCAACAAATTCAGCAGCAACCTCATGGCGCGTCATTTGCTGCTGACCCTGGGCGAAAATCGTTTTGGACTGCCGGCGACGCTCGACAAAGGCGCCGCCGCCATCGCGCAATGGAGTCAAGAGCGCGGGCTGCAGCTGCAGGGCATGGACATCGATAACGGCTCCGGCTTGTCGCGCGCCACGCACATATCGGTGATGCAGATGGCGGCCGTGTTGAGCGCCGCCTACCATAGTCGGTATGCGCCGGAATTTCTCGCCTCGTTGCCTCTCGCGGGAATCGACGGCACCCTCAAATCGCGCATGAAAAATTCGCCCGCCGGCTCGGTCCGCATGAAGACCGGGCACCTCGACGGCGTCACCGGCGTGGCGGGTTACGTCACGACGCAGTCGGGAAGGACGTTCGTGCTCGTGTCCATCGTCAATGATTCGCGTGCGGATTACGGCGCCGGCGAGCCCATTCACGCCGCATTGGTCGGTTGGCTGCAGAGCACTCTTTGAATCAACCGCCGGTACCTTCCATGTCCCACAAAATGGCGGTCACCTCCTTGCGCAGCCATACACCGTAGCCTAAGTACCGGAATCGACGCTTGAGCCGCCGCCGGTACCAATCGCCGGGCCGCAAATGAACCGCACGGTCGGTGCGGGAGCGGTCGCAGTTGTCGCGCCAATCCTCGCGGGTCAATGCCGACACGTACAGTGCGGCCTGGGTCAGACGCGCGAAGTTCGCGATCGCGCGTGACGCGGCGCGGTCTTCGAGGTACTGCAGAACGTCGTAGCAGACCACCAAATCGCTGGGTTTTTTCGGCGCGAAGTCGACCACCGAGCCGGCAGTCCAGCCATAACGTCGGCAGAGATAGTCGCTCGCTTCGAGACCCGTATAACGCGCACGCGGCAACACCTCGGCGAACGGCTTGCGCAGCAGACCGATGCCGCAACCCGCATCGAGAATGCTGCGCACTGGAATGCCGGCCTGCGCGAGAATGGCCGCGATCAGGCGCGCGCGAACGCGCATCTCGCCGGGCGTGACGACCCGCGTCGCGGCATTGGTGTAGAACTTGCGGAAATAGTCGGGTCCGAATACGGTGGCGATCACGCGTCATTCCACGGTCAGGCTCTTGGCCAGGTTACGCGGTTGATCGACATCGGTGCCCTTGAGCACCGCCACGTGATAGGCGAGCAATTGCATCGGTATCGCGAATGCCACGGGCGCCTGCAACGCCGTCACCGGGACGGGCATCCGGATGACCGTGACTCCGGCGCCGCTCTGCAGGCCCGTTTGCGGGGCGGCGAACACGATGAGCTTACCGCCGCGTGCGCGGACTTCCTGCAGATTGGATTTCAGTTTTTCGAGGAGCTCGTTGTTCGGCGCCACCGCCACCACCGGCATATCCTCGTCTACCAGCGCCAGAGGGCCATGCTTGAGTTCGGCGGCGGCATACGCTTCCGCATGGATGTACGATATTTCCTTGAGCTTGAGGGCGCCTTCCATCGCGATGGCATGCAGGGGGCCGCGGCCCAAAAATAGGGCGTGTCGTTTGTGCGCGAACTCTTCGGCGAGCACTCGGATGGTCTCGTCGAGCTGCAAGGTCTGCTCGACCAATCCGGGCAGTTGCAACAGTTCGGACACCAACTCGCGCTCGCGGGCCGCATCGAGGCCCCGCGGTTTTGCGAGTGCCACGACCAACATCGCGAGCGCGGTCAGCTGGGTGGTAAACGCCTTGGTGGAAGCCACACCGATCTCGGGACCGGCACGGGTCAGCAACACCAACTCCGACTCGCGCACCATCGAGCTCTCGGCCACGTTGCACACCGTCAGCGTCGACAGATAGCTCGCCTCTTTGGCCTTGCGCAGCGCCGCCAGCGTGTCCGCCGTCTCGCCGGATTGCGACAACGTGACGAACAGCGTATCGGCCATGACCACCGGATCTCGATAACGGTACTCGCTCGCGATTTCGACCCGCGCCGGGAGCCGGCACACCTGTTCGATGAAATGACCGGCGACCAGGCCGGCGTGGAAACTGGTGCCGCAGGCTGCGATGTGGACCGCCTTGACACGCTTGAACAACGCGGCGGCAGACGGGCCGAAGGCGGCGTCGAGGAGATGAGCGCCGGTCACCCGCTCCTCCAGCGTCTGCGCGATGGCACGGGGTTGCTCGTGAATTTCCTTGAGCATGAAATGCCGGTACGGTCCGCGTTCGACGGCCGCGGCGGACAGCTCGCTGTCCCGCACCGCGCGAGCCGCCGGACTGCCGCTCCGGTCGCGCACGTCGATCGATCTACGGCGCACCTCGGCGACGTCGCCTTCCTCGAGAAACATGAAGCGGCTCGTCACCGGCAGCAGCGCGGCCACGTCGGACGCGACGAAGTTCTCGTCGATGCCGAGGCCGACGACCACCGGGCATCCCGCACGCGCCACCACGATACATTCCGGGTCGTTTGCCGAGATGACGGCGAGCGCATACGCTCCGTGCAGCTCGGCCACCGTCTTGCGCACCGCCTGGAACAGATCGATCGAGCGTTCGAGGTGGTGATGGATACGATGCGCGATGACTTCGGTATCGGTTTGCGAGTCGAATCGGTAGCCCAATTCGACGAGCTCGGCACGCAGCGCCTCGTGATTCTCGATGATGCCGTTGTGGACGATCGCCACGTCGCCCGACAGATGCGGATGCGCGTTGCCGACGGTAGGCACGCCATGGGTGGCCCAGCGGGTGTGTGCAATGCCGACGTGGCCGGCGACGGGGGTCGCTTCCAACGCGTTCTGCAGTCTTTCGACCTTGCCCACGGTGCGCAGCCGGGCGAGTTCATGAGCGTCGTTCAATACCGCAAGGCCCGCGGAATCGTAGCCGCGATATTCGAGCCGGCGCAGTCCCTCCATCAGGATGGGCACGGCGTTCCGTTCTGCGACCACGCCGACGATTCCGCACATTGACCGCTACTCCGCTCTGACGAGACCTGGGTCCCGTAGTGTATTACGGTGCGGCAACCGGGGCGATGGAACCGCCCAAGGCTTGAAAGAGGGCGGCGGTGTCGGCATAACGGCTCGCGCGTGCCTGCGCATTCGACACCACCGCCTGCTGGTAAGCCTGTTCGGACGCCAACAAAGCCAGGTAGCTCACGGACCCGATTTCGAGCTGATGATGGGCCACGCCCAGGCTCTTCTGGGCGGCATCCTCGGCGCGGCTGGCGGCATTCAAAGCCTGCGCATCGGTATCGAGCGCGTGCAGGGCATCCGCCACATTCTGAAATGCCGTCAGCACAGCCGACTTGTAGGCGGCGCCGGCTTGATCGAGGGCGGCATCGGCAGCACGCTTGCGATGGATCAACGTGCCGCCGTCGAACAGAGTCTGAGTGGCGTTGGCGCCTATGCTCCAAAAACCCGTGCCCGCCTTGAACAGATCGGTGAATAAGGCCGCCGTACTGCCGATGTCGCCGGTAATGGTCACTTGCGGCAACAAATTGCTGATGGCCACGCCGACTTGCGCCGTCGCCGCATGTAATTGCGCTTCGGCGGCTCGCACATCCGGGCGGCGCTCCACGAGCTGCGACGGCACGCCCAGGGGCAGCTCCGTGGGCAGCACCAACTGATTCAGCTCGAAGCGCAACGCGGCCGCATCGGCGGGCAGCTGTCCGGTCAGGGCAGCCAACTGATCGCGAGCCTGAAACAGCTGCTTGTTGAGGGGCGGCAGCGTGCCCTCCAACTGGGCTAGTGCCGCTTCCTGGGCATACACGTCGGCCTCCGCGATCGAACCCAGCTCGAGTTGGCGCCGCAGTACGCCGAGCGAGTCGCGTTCCAGGGCGATCACATGCTCCGTACCGGCGATTTGGGCTCGATATCCCGCCTCTTGGATCGCGGTCGTCACCACGTTCGCCGTCAAGGTGAGATAAGTCGCATCGAGCTGAAAACGGTCGGCCTCGGCCTGGGCCGCGAGCGACTCCACGGCTCGTCGATTGGACCCCCACAAATCGGGGACATAGGAAATCGTGACTTGCGGCGTGAATAGATTGTAGAGCGGGGATCCGGAATTCAAGGTCGGTTGCAGAACCCCGGTCGCATCTCGGTTACGGCTGCCGTCGAATTCACCCTGTACGGTCGGAAAATAGGATCCCCGCTGTGCAGCCGTGGTTTCCTGAGCCTGTCGCAGCGCGGCCTGCGCCGACAAGACGTCGGGGTTGGCTCTGAGCGCCGTCGTCACGAGCGTATTGAGTTCGTCGCAACCGAATAACGTCCACCAGTTCTTCGGCACGTCCTGGCCTGCCAGGAAGCGCTGCGCAGCGCCGCCGGCGCCCGGGGCCGATGCGGTGGCCACCAGGGGTTCGGCCGTATAGCGCGCGGCAGCGGGCTCGGGCGGCCGGTGAAAGTTCGGGCCGACGCAGGCGTTGAGTGCCATGCCCACGGCAAGCCCCGCGGCCAGGACCGCTCGGCGCTTCATTCGGCCGCCGTCCGGGGCGCTTCGAGCGGCAGTTCGCGCGCCCTCGAGAATTTCAAAATGAGTACGGGCAACACCAGCAAGATGAGCACCGGCGCGAGCAGCATGCCGCCCACCACCACCAGCGCCAGCGGGCGCTGCACCTGCGAACCGATGCCGGTGGAAAACGCCGCGGGGATGAGCCCGACGCAGGCGACGATGCAGGTCATCACCACCGGCCGCAGTTGCGTACGACACGTTTGCAACATGGCGCTCGCCCGATCGAGGCCGGAGTCCAAGCTCAGATTGTAGTAGGACAAGACCAAGATACCGTCCATGGCGGCGATACCGAACAACGCGACGAAGCCGATGGCGGAAGACACGCTGAATGCCGTACCGGTCAGCCAGAGAGCGAAAATACCGCCGAGCAGCGCCATCGGTATGACGCTGGCCGCCAGCAAGGCATCGCGCAGGCTGCCGAAATTCAAATACAGCAGAAGCACGATCAGTGCGATGGAAAAAGGTACCACCACGCTCAGGCGCGATATCGCTTCCTGCAGGTTGCCGAACTCACCCACCCACTCGAGGCGATAGCCGCCGGGCAACAGCACCTGGGATTCCACGGCGTGCTGCGCTTCCAGCACGGCGCTGCCCAGATCGCGCCCGCGGACACTGAACTTGATGGGCACGTAACGCTGCTGTTGCTCGCGATAGATGAACGCGGCGCCCGATACCAAACGCACGTTGGCGACGTCTTCCAGAGGCACTTGAATCGAGCCGTTGCCGTTCTGCGCCTGCGCCGTGATGGTGATGCGGCGAATCGCATCGAGGTTGGCACGGTAGGGAACCGCCAGACGCACCATCATCGGAAAGTGCCGATCGCTGGTTGCCTCGTACAGATCGCCCGCGCTCTGACCGCCGATTGCCGTCTGCACCACCGCGTTGACGTCGCCGGGCGCCAGGCCATAGCGTGCCGCGCGGACGCGGTCGACGTCGATTCGAATGGTCGGTTGGCCGAGCGAGCGCAGCACGGCAAGGTCCGTGACTCCCGGCACCTTGCTCAGCACCTTGGCGATGTTATCCGCGGTCTTCTCCAACGTGTCGAGGTCGTTGCCGTAGACCTTGACGGAATTCTCCCCCTTCACCCCAGAGGCCGCCTCCTCGACGTTGTCTTGAATGTATTGGGAGAAATTGAAATCCACTCCCGGAAATTGCTGTGCGAGCGCCGCCGTCATGTCGGCGGTGAGCTTCTCCTTGTTCATCCCGGCCGGCCAGGTATCGAAGGGTTTCAATGGCACGAAGAATTCCGCATTGAAGAAACCCGTGGCATCGGTGCCATCGTCCGGACGGCCATGTTGCGAGACGATGTTCTCGACTTCGGGGTAGCTCTTCATGAGCACCCGCATGCGATTGACGTAGGCGTCGCTGTCCTCGAGCGAAATGGATTGCGGAAAAGTGGCCCGGATCCACAGATTGCCTTCCTCGAGCTTCGGCAGAAACTCGAGTCCCAGCGAGCGCACCGCGACGACCGCCACCAGCACGAGCAAGGCCACGCCCGCAAATGTCACGATGCGGTTTGCGAGCACGAATTCCAGCGTGGGCACGTATACTCGACGCAACATGCGCACGACGAACGTTTCGCGTTCCTCCACCACGTCCGGGAAAAACAACAAGCTCAAGGCCGGCGCGATGGTGAACGTCGCGATCAAACCGCCGGCGATGGCGTAGGCATACGTCTTGGCCATCGGACCGAAGATGTGGCCCTCGATTCCGGATAGCGTGAACAGGGGTACGAAGCCGGCGATGATGATGGCCGCCGCGAAGAATATCGATTGGCTGACTTCGGCCGCCGAAATGGACACAGTACCCATCTTGCCGCGAAAGCCGCTCGGCGGGCGCATGCGATGCAAGGTACTGGGGCCGGTGCCCAGATGCGCCGACGCTTCCGCGAGATGGCGAAAGATGTTTTCCACCATGATCACCGTTGCATCGACGACCAAGCCGAAATCGATGGCGCCCACCGACAACAAGTTGGCGGATTCGCCTCTGAGCACCATGAGACCGATGGCGAAAGACAATGCAAAAGGAATCGTCATGGCGACGATCACGGCGCTGCGGATGTTGCCGAGAAAGGCCCATTGCAGAAGAAATATCAACACGATGCCCTCCACCATGTTGTGCAATACGGTGTGCGTCGTGATGTGAATCAGATCGCTGCGATCGTAGATTCTTTGGATCTTGACGCCCGGCGGGAGAATTCCGCTGCCGTTGACCTTATCCACTTCGGCTTCGACACGCTTGATGGTCGGCACGCTCTCGGCACCCCGCCGCATCAGCACGATGCCTTGCACGATGTCGTCCGCGTCGTTGAAACCCGCGATGCCGAGACGCGGCATGTTGCCGATGGTCACCGTGGCCACGTCGCCGACCACCACCGGCGCGCCTTGATTGTTGGCGATCAAGGTCTGCCGGATCTCCTCGGCGGAATGGATGAGCCCGACCCCGCGCACCACCGCGGACTGCTCGCCGAAATTGACGGTCTGGCCACCCACGTTGATGTTGGCATTGCCGAGTGCGGTCAGCACCTGGGCGAGCGACAACCCGTAGCTCACCAGTTTGCGTTGATCGATGGCGATATCGTAGGTCTTGGTCTTGCCGCCCCAGCCGGTCACGTCGATGACGCCGGGAACCGCTTTGAAACGCCGCTCCAGGACCCAGTCCTCCAGCGTCTTGAGGTCGGTGAGCGAATAGTTGGGCGGCCCGACCACGCGATAGCGAAAGATCTCGCCGATGGGGCTGGTCGGAGAGATCTGCGGCTGCACGCCGTTCGGCAGCGCCGCGAGCTGAGACAGGCGGTTGGTCACCCACTGCTCGGCCTGTTGGTAGGTAAAATCGTAGGTGAACTGCACCTTCACGTCCGACAACCCGAACAGCGATATGGTGCGGATCGCCTGCAGGTTGGGTATCCCGGCCATTTGGATTTCGAGCGGTATGGTGATGTAGCGCTCGATTTCCTCCGCCGATTGCCCGGTACTCTGCGTCACGATGTCGACCAACGGCGGTACGGGATCGGGATACGCCTCGATGTTGAGCGTCAGAAATCCGGCAACGCCGGCACCCAGCATCATGACCAACAGGACGACCATCAAGACCCGCTGCCGTAGTGCGAAGCTGACGAGTGCGTTCATGAGGAGGCGGGTACCGCCACTTGATCGATGAAAAGACCCCCTTTGGTGACGATCCGCTCGCCCGGCTTCAGTCCGTCGAGCACCTCGATGAGGCCCTCGTTGTTGCGCCCCGCGCGAATCGTCCGGTAGCTCAACAGGTCGTCGCCGGTCACCACCCAGACGTGCGCCGCCTCACCTTCGTAGATCACCGCCGCTTCCGGCACCGCCGGGGACTCGGTCGCCGCGCTGACCAGAATGCGAAAATTGGCAAACATCTCGGGTTTCAACGCGCCGTCGTGATTCTCGATTTCCGCGCGTACCGCGATTCGGTGAGTGGTTGCATCCACCATCGCCGCCACATAGGAAACGCGCGCCTGAAACCGCCGCTCGGGGTAGGCCGGCACGCGAACCTCGACGGTTTGCCCCAAGTGCACGAGTCCCGCATCGTTTTCCCGGACGTTGGCCAACAGCCACACGCTGGACGGATCGGCAATGGTGAAGAGCGGCGTACCCGCCGCCGCGGTGACGTATTGACCGAGCCCTACCTGGCGGTCGACCACGACGCCGGAGATGGGGGCGACGATCGCCGCCGTGGGATCGATTTTTGGAGCCGTCTCCCGAGCTGCAATGTCGGCCTCGGATCTGCCCAGTATCCGCAAGCGATTGCGTGCCGAATTGACGGCCGTTTCCGCCGCCACGAGATCGGCCTGCGCCTGTTGCCAATCTTGTAGACTGCCGCCTTTGGCGTCGTACAACGCATGCTTGCGCGTCTCGTTGATACGGGCCAGCTTGACCTGCGCGGCGGCGGTTTGCAGATCGTTTTGCGCCTGCACGAACTCGGTCGCCTCGAGCATGGCGAGCGGAGCGCCCGCCTTGACGGTATCGCCCAGACCGGCGAGCACCCGGATGACCCGGCCCGAAAAGGGCGAATACAGCGGCGTCGAGCGGTCGCCGTTGACCGCAATCTTGCCTTCGGTCAACTCTTCGCTGACGAAAGCATGCGTATCCACGGCAGCCACCGTGAGGGTTTTCATCTGTTGCGGGGTGGACCGGAAAGTACCGGGTGGTGCGGATACTTCGGCGACGGGAACTTCCTGTTTGCCAAACAGCTTGCCGCTGAAGTAAATCACAGCGATGGCGATGACCACCACCACCGCGCCGATGACGGCTACCTGCCACTGACGCGCGCGGGGCCACCCGCGTCGCTCGATCGACTCCTGACCGCTACGAGGTTTTACCGGATCGCTAACTACATCGCTCATTGAGCCAACCCCGTTCGAAGATTAACCGCGCAAAACGCGTTAGGAACATCGCTGATGGCAAGCCGAATGCGGCGAACTAATACACACCGAGGTACGAGTGTAAATAGTCTCCCGCAGTACCCTATGGTTTTCCGTTCGGACGCCCGCAAGTTTGACACACCGAACAAATCGTCTCGACCAAAAGGCGTTAATATTTTGTGTCAGAGACGCTGCTTCATGTGAAGTCACCGAATAGGGCGCAATGCATCGAAAGAGGTGACGCACACTATTCGAGTGCGTCGCCTCGTTCGCCGATGCCGGTATTAAAAATGAAAAATCAAGTCCGCTGCCAGAATCACCTGCGAGTTCCTACCCTCGCCGGGCAACGCGGTGGGGTTGTCGTATGCTTGTGCATCCCGGGCGTGCTCGAAGCGCAGTTCCGGCCGTAGTTCGACCACGTCACCGATCCAATGCGTGTAGCCGAGATCGAACTCATAATAACGAGTCTTGAAGCCGGTACGTTGACCCCGGGCATCGTTCAAAAAGTCGGTACGCCAAGTGACCATGTCGCGTGGTCCAATCTGGTAGTTGATGTAATTCACCGCAGCGTAAGCATACGAATAGCAGTACACCAGATTCGGCTTACAAATGGCGCCGGAAGGCGCGCCGTAATTGACGTAGGGATACCGGGC
>CAZZXZ010000009.1:0-48646 GCA_964658135.1 uncultured Acetobacteraceae bacterium
CGAACCCACGGCTCAAGCTTGGGAAGCTTGGGTATTACCATTATACGACGCCCGCTAAGACTCCAATTCTAATCGCGTTACCGTGGTGACATCAATGTTTGTGCCGCGGCCCTCGTCATGCCGGCCGCCTACGTCATGCCGGCGGCCCACGGTTGAGCCGCCGCCTCGTCCGCTCAGTAGGCTCTCTTCAGCATCTCGGCGAAATTGGCGACATTGAGCGTGCCGATGCCGGCCGCCGGGCTGTAGCCGTCGCGGCCGCGATAATAATCGTTATTCCCATATTTGATCGCGTTGAACGCAGCGCCCTTGCCCTGATAACCGGAGGCCTGCCGCGCCAATTGATACAGCGGGATGTTGAGCAAGCCGAGCCGACCGCCGACGTATTGCCCGATCAGGCCGACGACGCCGTTGAGCTGCGGCGCGACGAAACTCGTACCGCCGATAAACGTCTCTTCGGTGAAGCCGGAGACACTGGACGTGTAATAAATCACATAGCCCGTGTCCGGATCGGCATTGAACGAGACATCGGGTACGTTCCGCCCCGGATACTCGGCGGGAATCGCGACCAAGGTTTGCGGCGGGATCGAATCCTCGCCGACGAACGCTTGGTCGGGCTGCGTCTTCTGGATCCCCGCTAGATTTCTTTGATAGAAAGGCAGCGGGAACTCGAAACTGACGCCGCCGCCGCCGCCGACCGGAAAAATACCGCATGCGACCGGATCCTGGCCGAGGTCTGCGCACAGGGGCTCGAGATAATCCCAGCTCCAGATTCGCTCATGCGTGATCGACACCGTGAGGCTGCCCTTCGGCAACGCATAGGTTTGGGTTCCGGCGAGCGTGGTGCCTCCCGCGGCGGTGATGAAGGAGTCGCTCGCCGGGTTGTCGACGCTGAGCGCCAAACTATAATCAGGCGGCAACATACCGTCGTTGGCGTCGTAGGCGCCGGCGTCTCCGGCCGCGGCAAATACGCTCTGGCCCTGCAGCGCCGCCTGCAGCAGCACCTGATGCAGAGCTCGCAGCGAACTCACCGTCCGGTCCGTGTACGGATCCGTGACCGGGCCGTTCGTGCGGTTGTCGTACCACTCCCATTCGCCCCAACTCGTCGAGATGGAGTCGGCAATGTTGCTGTCGACCGCTTTGACGAATGCATCGAGGTAGGCCTGATTGGTGTTGGGCGCCTGGTAGACGATCACGTTCGCACCGGGAGCCAAGCCGCCGGACTGTTCGACATCGAGCGTCGTCTCATCCGACCCGGCCGCATCATTTGGTGCACCGGGGCCGCCGTCGACATCGACAACGTGGATGCGGTCCGCCTTCACTTTGAGTCCGACCGCTTTCCAATAGGCGAATGCGTCGCTTGGCGTGAAGCTGGCGAAAGTGACGATCCCGAGCGTGCGCCCGGCACCGGTGACGTTTTTCTCAGTCAGCGGCAGCACACCGTAGTACTTCGCGAAGTCGGCAACGGTCAGCGAGCCGAACGGATTGATGAGCGCCGAGGCATCGCTCGTCGTATGGGCCACCGTAGGACTCGCCAGCTTGTCGAGCATTTTCATGCGATGCGGGAAATACATCGGACGCGTGCTCATGCCGACGACACCGTCGACCACCGCGCTCAACTGGGCGGGGACCCGCGCTTCGGTCAGCGGCGCATGATATTCGAAGGCAGGCGTCGTGGCGGAAGCGGGAACGGCGTAGCGGTGCAGGCTCACTTGAAAAGTCCGCTCCATGTCGGCGACCGAACCGGTCACGCGCAGCGTGGCGGCACCGGTGCGTTCGGCGGTCAGTCCATCGGCGCGCAGCTGCGAAATCGTCGCCGCCACGTCATCGTCGGACGGGCCGAATTGCGCCGCGAACTGGGCCGGTGTCAAGTAACGCCGGTAACTCGGACTGGTCTTATCCGCGAGCGCCTGGAGCAATTCTTCGGCCGCCGCAGTCGCGTGCAACTTGAGCGGTAGGAGAACCGACATCGAGTCGCTGCCGGCCGGCAACGCTAAAGCGCCCATATCCCGCGCAGCCGGCATGTCGTGTGTCGGGAACGCCGTGCCCGCACGTGCCGTGGATAGAGCGATCAGCGCCGCGACGGCGAGCGCGATACGCGGCATCTGCCAATTCATGATTCATCCTCCGACGTCGGACCGCGACGTTCGTGAAAGGTGGGGGGGGGGTGCTTTATCATCGCTTCTACAGAGTCAAGAATCGCCGGTGGCCTCGATCTCCACCAGTAAGTCTTCCCGACAGATGTCCGCCTGCAAATACAGGATGGCCGTCGACGGGCTCAACATGGCGGACAACGTTCTCTGGATGGCCGGCAGATCCGACGGTCGGCGTACATACACTTTGAGTTTCAAGTCATCCAGACGGTAGCGTGCCGCGCCGACCATCCGATTCGCTTCGCCGAGCAACGCCTCGATGTTCGCCAGGGTCTCCCGCGTCTGGGCAATCACATCGCCGAGATGGAGGGTCTCGTACCCGACGATGCTGGCCGTACCGGAAATGAACAAGCTCGTGCCGGCGGATTTGCTCAACAGACAGGCCCGCGAAAACACCGGGCTATGTACGCCGAATTTCGGCGGATAGTGATAGGCGCTGGTTTGCCGCGGATTCTCGATCATGGTCGGCGACTCACGCGCTGCCAGGAAATAGATGGAGATCGGACTGCCGGGCGGGGAACCCAACGCACTGGCCGCCGGCACCGTCCCGACCGTGCTTTTGCCCGCCTTGCGAAACGCGGCCTGCCGCGCGGCATTGAAGTGACGGTAACGCTCGTCGCCATCGGCTTCACGATTGATCTGTGGCAGATAATTCCATACCCGGATCAAATGCCGCTGCGGACTACGGTCGAGCAGTGCGAAAATCGCCTCGTAGGCCGCCGTGGTGGCGTTCACGAGTGCCGCAACCGAGTCGTCGGCTCCCGGCGGCTCGGCCAACAGCGTCGATCCGAATAAAACCTCGTCGCAAGAGCGGACGTTGATTGCGCAGCCGGCGTGGGTTTCGCTCACGAGAGCGACCGGGTCATCGCTCTGCGCGCGCCACACTTCGCAGCGCGAGTCGGCGCCCAAGGCCGGCGTCATGCTCGCCGTTGACGGCACTTGGGCGATAGCGGTGGGCGGCGGCTGGCTGAAACCGACGACACCGAGCACCTGACTCCACCAAGACGTCGATTGGCGTATTAAGCCGTCCCTCAAGGCGTAGTCGAGGCGTAGTGACACGGTACCCACCGGCCGCAGTCTATCCTGCCGCCCAGCCGGCCGGTAGATCGACTCAATAAGCGACGTATGGACCGGTGTTCACCGCCGTGGTGTGGCCTTCGATGGCCGTGGCGACCCGGCGACCGAAGTAGAACGGCAGACCCCAATCGAAGGTATCCGTAGACGAGGAGTAAGTCCCGGCGAGCGTTGAAAACGCCGTGTAGGTGGGGTTGGCGGCCAGCAGGCTCTCGGCGCTCGAAACGGTGAAGCTCGCTGCGGCGCTGACATTGTTATCGCCCTGCAACGTGACATTGAATGTTTGCGATGCGGACGGGCAATAGAAGCCCGAATAACTCGCGTTCGTGCATTGCGCGAGAGCGCTGTCGTTGAAGAAAATCGCGTTCGAACCCGAATCGATGAAGCTCTGATTCAACGTCGTTCCGTTGAACACGATTGCCAATTCGCTGGGATAGGGGTCGGTGCTGCCGCCCACCGTCAAGACCGTTTGCGTGCCCGAGGCATTGTTCGTCTGTGTATCGATGCCGAAAATCAACGAGCCGGTCAACGTCGCCGCGCCCGCCGCACCCACGCTCGGCAAAACCAAAATGGTGCCGTCGTTGTCGGTGACGAACAGCGCCACCGGATTCTGGACCTGGCTGGTGAGCGCGGCCGTCGTCATGACACAGGCGCCCGCCTGAGGGCAGGAGTAATAGTCCCCATTGGCCGCATTACTCACACATCCGGCGCCGCAATCCTGCGCGAACACACCGATTCCCAAGATACCGTTGGCACCGAAGGTGGCCACCGTATCCTCGGCGGGTCCCGAACTCGAGCAGTCGGCCGGTACGCTGGCATAGTTCGGTGACCCGATCACCTGCACGGGCACGGAACTCGCGGTCTCGCCCGATATCTGCACGGTGGCGGACGACACCGGACCCCAACTATATCCGTCGACGAATTGCGTACATTCGACCAGCGTATTGCCGTCCGACGCCGCGATCACCGGCAGAGTGACGGTCAGCACCGACGACAATAAACGCAGGCCATACGAGCCGGTGTCGACCTGGATGTGATCGATGGTCTGGCACTCGGTGGTGCTGCCCGGTACGCAGACCGTGACGGTGGTATAGAGCGTATTGGCGTTGGGACTCGACGTATTGGGTCCACCATCGACGACCACCGAGACCACGTTGGAGGCCGCCGCCACCGTGGTGTTACCGGCGGCAGACGAACTCGGCGCGTCCCCGCCGCCGCAGGAGACCAGGGCGACCAGCAGACACATCGCGAACCCGGCGCGCACGACTATGTTCCTCTTCGGCGCGAGGCCATCCATCAGCGCAAGTCGTCCACATTGATGCCGGCCGGCAGTTCTTGCGGCAGGTAAGCGCGGCCGGCAAACGCCCTCATGCGGCCGCCGGATTGCATCACGAGATCGGTTTGTTCCAGCTGAAAATGACGGCGTCCCAAGCGATTCGTCTGCGCCGCGTCGGCGAACGCCGCAAAATGAGCGCCGAGCGCCTGGCGCAAATTCGGAATGGTCGGACCGCTCCAAGCCACCGCGAAAACGTTGCCGCCGGCGGTCGCATACTCACGCAGCACGGTACCCGACGGCAGCGCCAGCGTGTGTACGCGGTAGGCCGTGCGCTCGGTGACCTTGACCGTCGACTTCAGGGTTTGCGCCTCCGTGGCAAGCGCCGCTTCGGGCTCGCCCAGGGCGGCCGACGCGGTCAGCGGCAACCCCGCCAATAACAGGGCGACCGACAAACCGGGCCCCCACAGAACCGCCAAGGTAGCGTCAAACTTAGATTGCGGAGGCATGCTGGCATCCATTGGGACGATATTATGTCCGATCGTTGGCGCGATTATCCTTAAAAACACCCGCCCAATTTGGCACACAGTTCGCACTCTTGTCGATTGCGGCGGAATGTTTTGTCGTGTGCGCGGTCTGACAATCGGACTCAACCAGAGGCTGGAGGATTATCGTGAGAACCTTGACATGGATGGGCATATCGAGCATCGCGCTCATGACCTGGTCCTGCAATCTGGACGGCAAGTACACGGTCGGCGGTACCGTCACCGGCGTACGCGGCTCGGGCCTGGTGCTCGTCGATAATTCGGGCAGCTCGCTCTCCGTGAGTTCGAGCGGGGGCTTCACGTTCTCCTCGAAGATCACCAATGGCGCTGCCTACTCCGTGACGGTACAGACGCAGCCCGCCGACCCGGTGCAAACCTGCACCGTGCACAACGGTTCGGGCACCATCGAGAAGGCCGACATCACCCACGTCATCGTCAATTGCCTCGAGGCTGGCCGTTACGCGTTCGTGGCCAACCAAACGTCCAACGACATTTCCGCCTATTCGATCGATTCGACGACCGGTACGCTGTCGGCGCTCGCGGGCTCGCCCTTCGCCTCAACCGGCACCACCCCCGTCTCCGTCACGGTGGATCCGGACGGCCTCTTCTTATATGCCGCGAACAGTGGGTCGAACAACGTATCGGTGTATTCCATCGACGATTCCACCGGCGTGCCGACGGATGACGGCATCGCGATCGCCGTCGGCAATGGTCCCATGGCCGTGGCCGTCGATCCGTCCAACCACTTCTTGTACGTTGCCAATTCGAGCGACAACACCGTGTCGGCGTTTACGCTCAACAACGGCGTCGCGACCGCCGTCACCGGGTCGCCGTTCGCCGTGGGCGCCGAGCCGATGGCGTTGCAGACCGATCCGAACGGCAACTTCCTCTACGTCGCCGACTTCAGCGGTGCCAACGTCACGGTGTTGGCCATCGATTCGAACACCGGCGCATTGACCGCCATCGCCGGATCACCGTTCGGCGCGGGCGCCGGCGCGGCGTCCATCACCATCGATCCGGCCGGCACCTTTGCCTATGTGGCGAACGAAAACGCCGCATCGATCTCGGCCTATGCCGTCAACTCCTCGACCGGTGCCCTGACGGCCGTTGCCGGCTCGCCCTTCTCGACCAGCTCGAGTCCGCAGTCCCTCACCGTCGATCCGGCGGGGCAGTTCGTCTACGCCGCGAACGTTACCGCCGCCAATGACATTGCGACTTACGGTCTCACGCCCAGCACGGGCGCTCTCACGCTGAACTCCAGCGCGGCCGTCGGCAGCTTTCCACGCTCGGTGGTCATCGATCCGGCGGGCACTTTCGCCTACGTCACCAACGAAAATTCCACCGATGTGTCGGTGTTGTCGGTCAATGCGTCCACGGGTGCCCTGACGGCCGTCGCAGGGTCGCCGTTTGCCGCGGGCAGCGGGCCGCGCTCGATCGCCATCGACTGAGCGAAACTTAACCTCGAAACGACACATTGTTAAATCGAAAGTCGCGAGAAGTGGCACAGAAGTGTGCGGGGTGGAGGTTATAGTACGCAATCAGATGCGCTCGCACCGAAACCCGCACAAGGATGCTGTTTAGATGGATATCAGTAAAGTCACCGCCGGCGACAAGGTTCCTCATGAATTCAACGTCGTCATCGAGATTCCGATGAATGCCGATCCAATCAAGTACGAAATCGACAAGGAATCGGGCGCGGTGTTCGTCGATCGCTTCATGATGACCGCGATGCATTATCCGGCCAATTACGGCTATGTGCCGCAGACCATCGCCGACGACGGCGATCCGGTCGACGTGCTGGTGCATACGCCCTTTCCCTTGTTGCCGGGGGTGGTGGTGCGCTGTCGCCCGCTCGGTATCCTGCAGATGGACGATGAAGCGGGCGGCGACGCCAAATTGCTCGCGGTACCCACCAACGACATTTGTCCGTTGTTCATTCACTGGAAATCGATCGACGACGTGCCGGAGATCCGCCTCAAACAGATCCAGCATTTTTTCGAGCACTACAAGGATTTGGAAGCCGGCAAGTGGGTCAAAGTCGTCGGTTGGGCCGGCCTCGACGTGGCGCACGCCGAACTTCAGGAAGGGATTCGCCGCTACACCGGTTTAAAAGACGCGCCCCGCTGAGCAGCGCCTGCTGTAGGCGCGGGGTCGGACGCTGCGCGCCTACAGCAACTCTTCCGGCGCAAAAGGCGCGAGCGCCTCGAGCGCGAAACGCTGCAGACGGGTGGTTTCGGGGTCGGTGTACCACACCTCTTCGGCGTCCGGTTCGCCGCTCGACCAGACGATGCCTCCCGCGCCGTCGAGGTGCAGTCGATAGCTGCCGGCAGAGCTGACATCGTCGACCAGACTCGTGACCTGGCCGGCGATCTCGGCGCTGCGCATCACCAGACCCATTTCGCTGTTGGTGAGAGCCGAGCGCGCGTCCATGTTCATGGAACCGATGAACACGGTCTTCTGGTCGATCACCAACGCCTTGGCGTGCAAGCTGGCGTTCGAACTGCGAAACGGATGAAAGCGCAGGCGTTTCTGACCCAGCTTGGGCCGGACTTCGCTCAGTTCGACGCCGAGCTTCAACAGCGCCACGCGATAACGCGAATACCCATTGTGCACCAGAGGCGAGTCGGTGGAGGCCAGCGAATTGGTGAGGATTCGGATGTGCACTCCGCGCGCCGTCAACTCGCGCATCAAGGCCACGCCGGTCTCACCCGGCACGAAGTACGGGGAGATCACGATCACTTCGTGCTGCGCCGATCGCATCAAAGCGGCGATATTGTTGGCAATGGTGACCTCGACGTTGGGCGCCGTTTCGCTGGCGATCTTGGCCGGTCCGTCCGCCAGCACCGTGGCCGGCACCCAGGTCAACTGCAATCGGTCGGCATCGAGTTCGCGCGCGAGCCAGCTTGCATCGCCGGCGAACACGCTGTCCACGAACGCCTTGGGCACGCCCTCGGCCTGCACCGCGGCGGCCACCGAGGCGATCGGATAGGCGTACTTGCTGTTCCAAAACGCATCGAAAGTCGAGGACAATTGCGGCACGATCGTGCCGGCGGCCACGACGTCGAGATCGATGAAATTGCTGTAGAGGTCCCGGGTGAAATATTGATCGCCGATGTTTCTGCCGCCGGTGATGGCGATCGCATTGTCGGCGACGAACAGCTTGTTGTGCATCCGATGGTTGATGCGTGGAATGTCCGACGCGGACGCAAGGAACCGGGTCCACATCGCAAAACGGCCGCCCGGAAAGGGATTGAAAACGCGCACCTCGACATTGGCGTGCGCACCGAGATGCATGAAGCGCCGATCCTCGCCGGCGGTGTTCAAATCATCCACGAGCACCCGCACCCGTACGCCGCGCTCCGCGGCCAGGCGCAGGTGATGCAGCAACAGGCGCGAGGAGTCATCCTGATGAATCAGGTAGTACTGAATGTCCAGGGTGCGAGTCGCCCGATCCGCGAGCGCGATCAAGCTCGCCAGCGCCTCGTCGCCGGACGTGAGCAGGCGGATGCCCGATAGGTTGCGGCCACCGTGACCGTCGCCGACGATGCGGCCCAACGCCGTGTTTTCCGGATGCGGCAGCGAGTCGGACGAATACTTTTCGACGTGCCGCGGTAGCCCGACGCAACCGGCGAGAATCAGCAAAGTAGACGCCGCCAGCACTCGGAACCGCGATTTGGGCATCAGATCATCATATCAGGCACACTTTACGATCATGTACGCACCCCGTCGCATTCGCAGTTTCGTCCTCCGGGCCGGCCGGGTGACGGTGGCGCAGGAACGCGCCCTTGCCGAACTGTGGCCGAGTTTCGGTGTCGATTTCGACGGCAGTCCCATCGACCTGGACGCCGCGTTCGGCCGCGCTACCGACAGCCCGGCGAAACGCTGTCTGGAAATCGGTTTCGGCGCCGGCGAAGTGATCGGCTCCCTGGCGCAAGCCAATCCCGCCATCGATTATCTCGGCATCGAAGTTCACCGCGCCGGCGTGGGCCGCCTCTTGCTGCACGTCGAACAGGCGCGCATGACCAACGTGCGTGTGATATGCCACGACGCGGTGGAGGTTCTCAAACAGGGCATCCGCGATGAGTCGTTCGACGAGATCCTCATTTTCTTTCCGGACCCCTGGCACAAGAAACGGCATCACAAGCGGCGTCTGCTCGACGCCGGCTTCCTGGCTACGCTCGAGGCGAAGCTGACCCACGGCGGTGTTCTGCGGCTCGCGACCGACTGGCAGGAGTATGCGGAGCACATGCTGACCGTGGCCAATGCCGCTGCGGGTTTGCAGTCCTTGAGTCCGGAGCAGCGGTACGTGGCGCGGCCGGACTTCCGACCCGCCACCCGGTTCGAGCGGCGCGGCGCCCGGCTGGGTCACGGGGTCTGGGATCTTGCCTATGTGAAGCGCGCGAGCGGCGTCGACTGAACCCTGCCCTCAATGCAGAAAACTGCCGCGGATGCCATCGACGATGAATTGCACCGCGAGCGCCGCCAGAACCACGCCCGAGAGCCGGCTCATCACATTGGCGCCCGTCACGCCCAGCACGTTCATCAGGCGCGGCGCGGCCAGCATCAAGCACCAGCAGATGATGAGCACCAGGGTCACCACGCCGAGAAAGCCGATGAACAGAACCGGCTTGCCGCGAATTTCCCCTGCGCTCAGCAGGATGGTGGCCAGCGCCCCGGGACCCGCCATGAACGGAAAGGCCAGCGGGAACACCGAGATGTCCTCCCTCTTCAGCGCTTCCTCATGCTCGGGCGTGGTCGTACGGGTTCCGGAGGCGCGCGCGAAGACCATCTCCAGAGATATCAAAAACAACAAGCTGCCGCCCGCGATCCGAAAGGAACTCAGCGCAATACCCATGACTTCGAGAAATTTCGCGCCGACCAGGGCGAACAACACGCAGATCGCGAGGGCGATGGCGGTGGCTTTACCGGCCATGTGCCGTTGATAACGGGGGGTTGCGCCCGCGGTGAGGCCGGCGAACAACGGGATCAGCGAAATCGGTTCCACGACGACGAAGAAAACGACGAAGAATTTGAAGAGCTGTTCTGCCATGGCGGTGCTGCTGCGCGCAAAAATTTAGGCATTGCGCGAAGAATTTATTGGGCGTTGAATGAGGTCCAGGATAGCAGACAGAGGCGACACGACATGATGAAGCCAATCGTTGGTCAGTGGTACCGCGGGGTCACTAACGAGCTGTTCGAAGTGGTCGCGCTCGATGAGGAAGATTCGACCATCGAGATCCAATATTTCGACGGCACGGTCGCGGAAATGGATTTCGAGTCGTGGCACGAACAGGTCTTCGACCGCATGCTCGATGCGGCCAATGCGCCGGAAGACTGGTCGGGTGCCATCGACGTGGAAGTGGAAGATCTGGATCGTGATTTCGAGGATACGGCCCGCACGTCCTGGTCGCTGCCGGAAGACCGCTCGCTGCGGCGCTGACGGGTCGGCATTCGCTGACGAATCGGGTCAGCCGGTCGGCGCTGCCGCGGCCGCTTCGCGGGCCTCGAGTTCGTTGATGGGCTTGCGCAGCGCCACGAGCAACGCGAGACCGGGCATCGCCGTCACGAAGGTGACGATGAAAAAATGCGCCCATCCCACCGAGTCGACGACCTGTCCGGCGATGGCGCCCATGATCACCCGCGGCACCGCCGACATCGCCGACAGCAAGGCATACTGGGTGGCGCTGAAACTGGAACTGCACAACGACACCAGGAAGGCGACGTACGCCGCCTGCCCCATGCCGCCGACGAGATTGTCGACGCTCGTGGCCAGAATCATCAGCCACAACAGCTTGCCCGCGAGCGCCAGCCACATGTACAGAAGGTTGGTCAACGCCTGTCCGACGCCAAACACGAGCAGTGACCGAAACATGCCCCAACGCATGTAGACCCACCCGCCGATGGCGACCCCGATCATGGTGGACACCGTCATGTTCACCTTGCCGGCCACGCTCAATTCGGCGAGGGAAAAGCCGACGCCCTTGATCATGAACGCGCTGTACAGGCTAAGGGCGAACGCATCCCCCACCTTGTAGAGCAGCACCAGCGCCAAAAACCCCCAGGCGCCTTGCTTGGCCACTAAATCCTGCAAGGGTTGGACCACGGCATCGGTCAGCGTGCGCGGCGCGCGCCCCGGGATCTGCGGTTCGGGCGCCCAGAACGTGGCGAATATGGTCAACGCCATCAGACAGGCCACCAACAAGTAGGCCACCCGCCATCCGGTATAGGCGGCGACCACCAGGATGACGGCGCCGGCAAGCATCGCCGCCGAGCGATAGCCGAAGGTGGTGGCCGCGGCCGCGAGTGCGCGCTCGCTCGGCGGAATCACGTCGACTCGATAGGCGTCGATGACGATGTCCTGGGACGCGGACAGGAACGCTACGATGAGCGCGATGACGGCCAGCGCATACGGTTCGCGCGCCGGCGAACTCAACCCCATCACGCCGATGCCGACGGCCAGACAGCCTTGATAGATCACGATCCAGCCGCGGCGCCGGCCGAGCAACGGCGGCAGATAGCGATCCAACAGCGGTGCCCAGAGGAATTTGAACACGTAGGGCAGGCCGACCAGGGAGAACAGCCCGATGGTCTTGATGTCCACCCGGTCGAAGGCAAGCCAGGCCTGCAGGGTCGAACCGGTGAGGTTCAGCGGTAACCCGGAGGCGAAACTCAGCATGAGAATCGCCGCCATGCGCTTGTCGCGCAGCGCCTGCAGCAGCGTGGGCTTGGACAGGTTGCGCTTCGACATGTGCCCGATGTTACCAGTCCGCTGCAAGCGCCGCTTGCGGGCGGGCGTCGCATGCGCGAACCTGTGCTGCATGTCTCCAGAGTATCGAAGCGCCTTCATCGATCTATGCATGCGGCTCGGCGTGTTGAAGTTCGGCAGCTTTCGCCTGAAGTCCGGTCGCGATAGTCCGTACTTCTTCAACGCGGGATTGTTCGGCACCGGTGCGGCGATCGCCGCGCTCGGCCGCAGCTACGCGGCCGCGATCGCCGCCTCCGAGGTGTCTTTCGACATGCTGTTCGGGCCTGCCTACAAAGGCATTCCGTTGGTGACCGCGACCGCCGCCGCGCTCGCCGACACGCAGAGCCGCGACGTGCCGTTCGCTTTCAATCGCAAGGAAACCAAACAGCACGGCGAAGGAGGCAACATCGTCGGCAGCCCTTTGCACGGACGCGTGTTGATCGTGGACGATGTCATCACCGCCGGAACCGCCATTCGCGAATCCGTCGACATCATCCGCGGCGCCGGTGCGAGTCCCGTCGGGGTGCTGCTCGCCCTGGATCGCCAAGAGCGCGGCACCGACAGTCCCGATTCGGCGGTGCAGGAAGTTCGCGCGCGCTTCGGCATTCCCGTCATCGCCGTCTTGAACCTGGCCGATCTGATCGAGCACATGACGTCGCAGGGTCGCCTGGCCGAGGTGGCCGGCATGCAAACCTACAGGGATCGGTACGGCGTCTAAGCTTGCGAAGCGACCTCTGGAAAAGCGCCGGCCCGCCCCCCACAATGAGCTGGGTCACTGGGGATACGCCGTTGAACAAGAATGCCTGGGTGCTCTGCGCAGTGCTGGTGCTGGCAGCGGCGACCGCGATGGGTGCGCCGGCCGGCGGCCGCAAGCTGTACAAATGGGTGGATAATCAGGGATTGACTCATTACGGCGATACCATCCCACCCGAATACGCGGGGCAGGAACAGCATGTGATCAATGCCCAGGGCATCGAAACCGAGCATGTGGATGCGCAAAAGACGGCAGACCAAGTGGCGGCGGAGGAGCAGAAGCGGCTCGACGCGGAACAAAGCACGAGCCGCGACAGGAATCTTTTGAACACCTATGCCTCGGTGGCGGAGATCGAACGGCTGCGCGATCAACGCCTGACATTGTTGTCCGACCAGGTGAAGGTGACGGGCCAATTTCTCGAAGTGCTCGATGGGCGCCTGAAAAAACTGCGCACCGCCAGCATGCGTTTCAAACCGTACAGCAACGATCCCAAGGCACCCCCCATGCCCGATCAGGTGGCCGAGGATCTGGTGCGGGTCGGCACCGACATGCGCACGCAAGAGGCCAATCTTCGCGAAAAACGCAACGAGGAAACCACCATGACGCAGGAGTTCGAGAACGATATCGCGCGCTTCAAACAGCTGAAGGGCATCCATTGACGCTCAAGACGCGGGTTCTGCTGGGGGTTACCGGCGGCATCGCCGCCTACAAGAGCCCGGACTTGGTACGCCGCTTGATCGAACGCGGTGCCGAGGTGCAGGTGGTGATGACCGCCGCCGCGCAAAGGTTCATCACGCCCACCAGCTTTCAGGCGGTATCGGGCCGTCCGGTGCGCAGCGATTTGTGGGACGCCGCGGCGGAAGCGGCCATGGGTCACATCGAACTCGCGCGCTGGGCGCAGCTGGTCCTGATCGCACCGGCGAGCGCCGACTTCATCGCCCGCCTGGCCGGCGGACGCGCCGACGATTTGTTGGCGACCCTCTGCCTCGCCACCGAAGCGCCCATCGTGCTGGCGCCGGCCATGAATAGGATCATGTGGGCGAACAAAGCCACCCAGGCGAACGTCGATACGCTGATCTCGCGCAGCATCCGCATTTTGGGACCGGCCTCCGGCAAGCAAGCCTGCGGCGAAATCGGTGCGGGACGCATGTGGGAACCGATCCAGCTGGCCGAGAGCCTGCTCGAACCTCCCGCCAATGCCGGCCTGCTGGCCGGACTCAACGTGTTGATCACGGCCGGCCCTACGCGTGAACGCCTCGACCCGGTGCGCTATCTGACCAACCGCAGTTCCGGAAAGATGGGCTTCGCGGTGGCGGAGGCGGCCCGCGAAGCCGGCGCGCACGTGACCATGGTGAGCGGACCCGTGCACTTGCAGACACCGGCCGGGGTCACGCGCATCGATGTCGAGAGTGCCCGCGACATGTATGCGGCGGTGCACCGTCATATCGCCGAGGCGGACGTATTCATCGCGGCGGCGGCGGTGGCGGATTTCCAGCCCGTGACCGTGGCGAAGCAGAAGATAAAAAAACAGGGCACCGCGGTGAAGCTCGATCTCGAGCCGGCTCCCGACATCATCAAGTCCGTGGCGGACATGTCGGCTCGGCCCTTCGTGGTGGGTTTCGCCGCCGAGACCGACCATGTCGAGGAGAACGCGCGCAGCAAACTCAAACGTAAGAAGCTCGACATGATCGCGGCGAATCAGGTCGGCGACGGCATCGCCTTCGACTGCGACGACAATGCCCTCACGGTGCTGTGGCCGGGTGGCAAGACCGACGTGGCCCGCGGTCCGAAGCTCGAGGTCGCCCGCGCCCTCATCGCCTTGATTGCCGACCGGCTGCCGCCGCCCGATGGCAGCCCGCGGCGCGGCGCCCGCAAGCGCCGCCCCACCCCGGTGGCGGATCCGCGGGTGCGTCTGCGCAGCCGCCGGGCGCGCCGTTGAGACCATGCAACATCGCTTGAAACTGCGGATTCTCGATCCGCGCATCGGCGCGGAATTCCCGTTGCCGCAACACGCCACCGAAGGCGCCGCAGGCATGGACTTGCGAGCCTGCATCGACGGGCCCATGACCCTCATGCCGGGAGCCGCCGAATTGATTTCCACGGGCATCGCGCTGTATATCGAGAATCCCGAGCTCGCCGCGCTGCTCCTGCCGCGATCGGGTCTCGGACACAAGAACGGCATCGTGCTCGGCAACCTGGTCGGCCTGATCGATTCCGACTATCAAGGGCCGCTGATGGTGTCGTGTTGGAATCGCGGCGCTGCGCCCTTCACCATCTCGCCCGGCGATCGCATCGCGCAGATGATCATCGTGCCCGTGGTTCATGTGGAGTTCGACGTAGTCGACGACTTCGCGGTCTCCGTGCGGGGCGGCGGCGGATTCGGCAGCTCGGGTCATCGCTGACCGCACCCGTCGGAGGGAGCGCCCGTCAATCTGCCCGGTCGCGCGGGAAATGGTGCTAGTGCGTCAGGCGCGCCGCGGTCATGCTGGCGTGCATGGCAATCAGGGACTGGCCCATCGACGAGCGTCCGCGCGAGAAGCTGCTGGAGAAGGGCGCCGCCGCGCTGTCCGATGCCGAACTGCTGGCGATTTTGCTGCGCACCGGGACGCGCGGGCATTCGGCGCTCGACCTGGCTCGCGACGTTCTCAAAAGCTTCGCCTCGTTGCGTAAGTTGCTGGCGGCCGACCGCCGCCGCTTCTGTGCCGAACCCGGTTTGGGGCCGGCACGCTACGCCGAATTACAGGCGGCGCTCGAGATCTCGCGCCGGCAACTCACCGAATCGATGCGTGTCGGACCGGCCCTTGGCAACCCGCGCGCGACCTGTGCGTTCCTGATGGCGAAACTGCGCGACCTGGAACACGAAGTGTTCTGCTGTCTGTATCTGGACAAGCGTCATCGGCTGATTCAATTCGAGGAATTATTCCGCGGCACCATCGACGGCGCCAGCGTACATCCCCGCGAGATCGTCAAATTGGCGCTGCAACGCAATTCGGCGGCGGTCATCGTGGCCCACAATCATCCGTCGGGCGTCGCCGAGCCGAGTCAGGCCGACGAACTCATCACGCAACGCATCAAGGAAGCCTTGGCGCTCGTCGACATTCGCTTGCTCGATCACATCATCGTCGGCGATGGCGTCAGCGTGTCGCTCGCCGAACGCGGACTTCTCTGAAGAACGCGGCTTGCTCTGCGCGGCAAGCTCACTCGCGAACCCTGACGGCTCGTCCCGCGCGGCGCCGCTCGCAGGCGACTTTGAGCGCCGCGTCCAAGCTGATCGGATCGTAGGGCTTGTGCAACGTCACGGCGCCCGGCGTCGATGCGTCGCGTTCCGCGCCGGAAGCGCCCTCGGCACCGGTGGCGAAGATGACCGGTAAGCCCGGCTTGAGGCGGGTCGCTTCCGCGGCCAGCCGACCGCCCGACATACCGGGCAGACCCAGGTCCGTCACCAACACGTCGACCTCGCGCCGGCGCAGAATCTGCAAGGCGTCCTGCGCATTCACGGCGGTGAATACCACGTGCCCCAGCCCCGTCAGCATGTCCAAGGTCGACATCTGGATGAGTTCGTCATCCTCGACGAAGAGTATGGTCAAACGTCGCGCGCGGCCGGCGTTTTTGGTATTCGCCTGCGCGGCGGAAGCGGACGCCGCGATCTTCTTCTGCTGCTGATTGCGCAGCACATGACGAACCTTGCGGGCGAGCGCGGCGCGCGTGTAGGGTTTGCTCAGCAGCTCGACGCCGGGATCGAGCCGACCGCCGTGCACGATGGCGTTCTCCGTGTAGCCCGACGTGAACAATACCGCGATGTGCGGCAGCTGCATGCGCGCTTGGCGGGCGAGTTCGGGACTGCGGACCGGGCCCGGCATCACCACGTCGGTAAACAGCAGATCGATGGGGACGCCGCTGTCGACGATGGCGAGCGCGCTGTGCGCGTTGCGGGACTTGAGCACGCGATAGCCCAAGTCGGCGAACAATTCCACCACCGTCTCGCGCACTTCATCATCGTCCTCCACCACGAGTACCGTCTCGGTTCCGCCCGTGACCGGCCCGGTGTCGATTTCGGCGACCACGTCCTCCGCGCCGGACACGCGCGGCAGATAGATCCGGATGGTGGTGCCCTCGCCCGGCTCGCTGTAAATATTGATGTGCCCACCCGACTGCTTGACGAAGCCATACACCATGCTGAGCCCCAGCCCGGTGCCGCGGCCCTCCTCTTTGGTCGTGAAGAAAGGCTCGAAGACATGTTCCATGACGTCCGGCGTCATGCCGCACCCCGTATCCGTGACCGCCAGCATCACGTAGTCTGCGGCGCGCACGTCGGCATGAGTCGCCGCATAGTCCGCGTCGAGCGAGACGTTGCCCGCCTCCAAGGTCAACTTGCCGTGCTCGTTCATCGCATCCCGCGCGTTGATGGCGAGATTCAGCACGGCGTTCTCGACCTGCGAGGTGTCCACCAACGTGTTCCACAAATCGGCGACAATGATGGTTTCGATCTCCACGCCATCGCCCAATGCCCGGCGCAACAGATCGTCGAGTCCGCGGATGAAACGGCCCAGATTGACCACCCGCGGCGCGAGCGGCTGGCGGCGGCCGAAAGCCAGGAGCTGGGAAGCGAGCTTCGAGCCGCGCGAGACGCCGGCCAGGGCGTTACGCAGGCGCTGTTCTCCTTTCGCGCTGCCGGCGACGTCGTTGGCCAGCAGCTGCAGATTTCCGCCGATCACCTGCAGCAGATTATTGAAATCGTGCGCGATGCCGCCGGTGAGTTTCCCCACCGCGTCCATTTTCTGCGACTGCCGCAGGACGAGTTCGATTTTTTCCCGTTCGAGCGCCTCGGCGCGCAGTTCATCGTTGGCGATCTTCAATTCAGCCGTGCGCGCGGCCACCAATATTTCCAGCGAGCGCGCCTCGCCGCGCAAGGCGTCGCCCATCTCGCGGCGCATGCGCGCCATGGCCAGCGCGCCATCGACCCGCGCCAGCATTTCGCGCGCCGAAAATGGTTTGGCGAGATAGTCGTCGGCACCCGCCGTCAGGCCCTCGACGCTCGATTCTTCGCCGGCCCGCGCTGAAATGACGATGATGGGCAGATCCCGCAGCTGCGCGTCCTCGCGCAGGGCCTTGATGAGTCCGAAGCCATCCAGACGCGGCATCATGATGTCGGTGAGCACCAAGTCGGGCCGCTCCCGGCGCGCCGCCTCGAGCGCCGCTTGACCGTCGGCGACGGCCAGACAGTCGTGCCGCGCGCTCAGCAGGCGCGCAATGTAATTCCGCATGTCCGCATTGTCGTCGGCCAGCAAGATGCGCGAACGCGCCTCGGTTCGCACAGCGGGCACCGCTTCGGAGACGGCGGCCGCGTCGGAGGCGGGGGCCTCTGCGCTCGGCAGCCAGCCCAGCGCTTCCTCGACGAAGGCTTGCGAATTCACCACAGTGGTGGCGAACGCCGCATCGTCGCGCAGCTGCTCCGGCGGCACGTGTGCGAGTCCGAACGGCAGCTCGATGGAAAACGTCGTGCCCTTGCCGGGCGTGCTGACGGCAGCGATCGCGCCGCCCTGAGCGTCCACCAGTTCCTTGACCAGCGCGAGCCCGATACCGCTGCCTTCGAAGCTGCGTCCGCGGGCGCCTTCGATCCGATGGAAGCGCTCGAACAGGCGCGGCAATTGCGCCGCCTCGATGCCGGTGCCGGTATCCGCCACCGTGAGCCGAGCGCGCGCGCCGCGCCGCTCGACGGCCACCGTGATCGCGCCCTCGAAGGTGAACTTGAACGCGTTCGACAGGAGATTGAGCACGATCTTCTCCCACATGTTCCGGTCCACATACACCGGCTCGGGCAAACGCGGGCACGCAATGATGAATTCGAGACCGGCCTTCTCGATGATGGTGCGGAAGTTGCCGGCCAGATCGGCGGTCAACGCCGCCAGGTCGAGGGGTTCGAAACTCGGCAGCGCGCCACCGGCCTCGATGCGGGAAAAATCCAGCAGCGAGTTGACCAATTTGAGCAGCCGCAGGGCGTTGCGGTGCACGACGGTGATGCGCTCGCGTTCGCGCGGGATGAGCGCCGCGGCATCGGCGAGCGATTCTTCGAGCGGCCCCAGCATCAGCGTCAACGGGGTTCGAAATTCGTGACTGACGTTCGAAAAGAAGGTGGTCTTCGCCCGCGAAATCTCGGCCAGGGATTCGGCGCGATGCCGTTCCTGCTCGTACGCGTCGGCGTTCGCCACCGCCGCCGCGATCTGTCCCGTCAGCAGTTTGAGGAAATCGCGATAGGGACCGTCGAACAAGCGAAAGGGATTCAAGCCGACGATCAAACAGCCGCGGCGCCCGGTCTCGCCGCCCGGCGAGATGGGCAGCAGAGCCACCTGGGACACGGCATCGTGCCACGCACCGGTGGGGAAAGGGATTGGCCCAAAGCGCGACGCCAATCCGCTCACCACATACGTATCCTGACTGCGAAAAGCCGCATCGACCGGCCACGGCGCCATCGCATCGACGGCCAGCGTGCTCGGGGCGGCAGGATGTCCGGCCGGCATTCCGGACGAGCCCACCAGCGCCAACGAGTGCCCGTCCAAATCGGTCAGATAGAGCAGGGCGAACGGTAAATCGAGCGAATTGGTCCCCAACGCCGCCGCCGCCGCCGCGCAGACGTCTTTCCAGGAGCGCGTACCCGTGGTCGCCACGGCGAGGTCTTGCAGCAGGGTGAGCTGGCGGTCCCCGATGACGCGCTTGGTATCGTCCGCATTCGCGCAGATGATGCCGCCGGCGCCGCCATCGTCGTCGGGGATGGGGCTGTAGGAAAAAGTATAGTAAGTTTCCTCCGGATAGCCGTTGCGCTCCATGATGAGGAGCTGTTCCTCGACGTAGGTGCCTGCGCTGCCGCCCATCGCGGTGGCCAGCAACGGTCCGATTTCCGCCCATATCTCGCGCCAAACCTCGGACGTGGGCCGGGCCAATGCCCACGGATGCTTACCGCCGATGATGGCTTGATAGGCATCGTTGTAGAAAAAGGTGAGCTGCGGACCCCAGCCGATCCAAATCGGCTGACGCGACGTCAACATGATGCGGACGGCCGTCTTCAAGCTCTGCGGCCAGGTTTCCGGGTGTCCGAGAGCGGAATCCGACCAGTTCCGCTCCCGCAGCAGAGCCCCCATTTCGCCACCGCCGGCGAGAAAGTTCGCCGAACCGCTTGCCTCGAGTCGCGCATTCATCATGGACGATCGCCCCGGCACTATGTTAAGTATCTGAAAAATATAGCGGAGCGGCGGTCGTTCGTCACGGGCACACCACACATAGTGAGAACCCCGTCATCTCTCGTTGCCGTCGCGTGAGCGGCCTGGTATAAAGCGCGGCTGTCCCCACGTGTATGAAGTCAAAGGTCCACGCCATGTCGCGAGTCTGTCAAGTCACCGGTAAAGGCCCCAAGTCGGGTAATACCGTCTCCCACGCGAACAATCGCAAGCGCCGCCGGTTCTTGCCGAATCTGCATACCCACCGGTTTTGGCTGGAATCCGAGAAGCGTTTCGTCAGTTTGCGGGTCACCACACGCGGCTTGCGGACCATCGAGAAGCGCGGTGTGGACGTGGTGGTCGCCGATCTGCGCGCCCAGGGCGTCAAGGTTTAAGGAGCATTTCGCATGCGCGATAAAATTAAGTTGATTTCGTCGGCCGGCACCGGGCATTTTTACACCACGACCAAGAACAAGCGGCTGCATCCGGACAAGATGGAGACCAAGAAATTCGATCCGGTCGCGCGCAAGCACGTCCCTTACAAAGAATCGAAGATCAAATAGTCGCGGCGGATCCGGAGCGCCCTCGCCCGAGCTTCCTGAGGTAGAAACGACCCGGCGCGGGATAGCTCCCGCACTCGTCGGTAAACGCGTCCTCGACGTGCTGGTCCGCGACCGCCGTCTGCGCTGGCCCATCGTCGCTCATCTGGAAGTCTCGATGACCGGACACTTCGTGCGCCGTATCGAGCGGCGTGCGAAATACCTGCTCATCGGCTTCGACACCGGCACTCTCATCGTGCATCTCGGCATGTCGGGCAGTTTGCGCATCGTCGACTCGACGGTGCCCCCGCGGCCGCACGATCACTGGGACATCGTCGTGGAGGGCGGCAGAGTGCTGCGTTTTCACGATCCACGGCGCTTCGGCAGTGCGCATTGGACGGCGGCTAACCCACTCGAGCATCCCCTGCTGGCCAGGCTGGCGCCGGAGCCTTTGGAAGCGGACTTCGATGCCGAGTATCTGTATCGCGTCACCCGCAAACGAAGCGTGGCGATCAAAGCGTTCATCATGGACTCGCAAAAGGTGGTCGGCGTCGGCAACATCTATGCGAGCGAGGCGCTGTTTCGCGCCCGCATCTCGCCGCGCCGGAGCGCCGGCCGGCTCTCACGCGCACAGGCCGGGGCACTCGCCCGGGCCATCAAAGACGTGCTCGGCGAGGCGGTCGCGATCGGCGGCACGACGCTGCGCGATTACGTCAACGCCGACGGCCTACCCGGTTATTTCCGCCAGCAGTTGTTCGTCTATGAACGCGACGGTCTGCCCTGCCGCGTGTGCGGCACGGCCGTCAAGCAGTTCGTACAGGGACAGCGCTCGACCTATTGGTGTCCGCGCTGTCAGGGCGGCCGACCGGCTCAGTAGACCAGTCCCTCGCCCTCACCGCGCGGGTCGGACGCCGCTGCCACGACGCCCGAGGCATAGTCCCAGGTCACCACCTCCATGTTGCCCCAGCGCCGCTCTCCTTCCTGCAGCCGGTGACCCATGGCCCCGAGTCCGGTGATCTCGTCCGGCGACAAGGCGCCTTTTTCGTACTCGACCACATCGGGCAGGTATTGATGGTGATAGCGGCCGGCGCCGACGATGGCGGCGGCCGGCAGGCCGTCCAGATAGTCGAGGGTGCCCAACAGCACCATGCTGATGATGTAGCCGCCGCCCGGCGTTCCGATGATCATCAAGCCTTTGGGCGTCTCGACGAAACTCGGTGCCATGCTCGACAGCGGGCGCTTGTTGGGGGCGATGGCATTGGCGGCGTTGCCCACCAAACCGAAGGCGTTCGGCGTGCCCGGTTTGACGGAAAAATCGTCCATGGTGTCGTTCAACAACACGCCCGTCCGCGGCGCCATGTAACCCGAACCGAAAAACAAATTGATGGAAATCGTGGCGGCGACCCGATTGCCGGCGGCGTCCAGTACCGAGAAATGGGTGGTATGCAGCCCGACCGGATCGGCACCGACGCCGGGCAACGCGTCGCTCGGCATGGCCTTGTCCAGACGAATGCTCGCCCGCTGCCCCGCCGCGTAATCCGGCGAGATTATTTGCGGCAGCGGCATGGACACGAAGTCCGGATCGCCGAGATAGACCGCGCGGTCACGGTAGGCGCGCTGCATCGCCTCGATCACCAGATGCTTGCGGGTGACCGGGTCCACCGCGTGCAAATCGTAGCCCGACAGAATGTTCAGCGCGTCCACCACGGCGACACCGCCCGATGACGGCGGGGATGCCGAGACGATGCGGGCGCCGCCATAATGACCCACCAACGGCTTGCGCTCGATGATCCGGTAGGACGACAGATCGGCCAAGGTCCAAATTCCACCGTCCGCGCGCACGCCGTCGACCAATTCCCGGGCGATGGGGCCGGCATAGAAACCCTGCGCGCCGCGCGCGGCAATGGCCTCCAGCGTGGTCGCCAGCTCCGGCTGTTTGATCAGCGTACCGAGTTCCGGCACCTCGCCGGCGGCGGTCAGGAAAACTTTCGCGACGTCCGGCGAACGCTGCAATTGATCGCGCTTGGCCCTTATGGCGCCTTGCACCCGGGCATACAGAGGAAATCCCTCGCGCGCCAGCCGAATGGCCGGTTGCAGGCTCACGGCCAGCGGCAATTTCCCGAATTTACGGGCCAGGTAGTCGAAAGCGGCCGGTTCACCGGGAATGCCGGCCGCCAGCGGTCCATCGACCGACGCACGCTCGATCGGATTGCCGGCCTTGTCCAGATACATGTCGCGGCTCGCACCGCCCGGTGCCTTTTCGCGGGCATCGAGCATGGTCTCGAGACCGTCGGCTTCACGGTGCAGCAGGTAGAAACCGCCGCCGCCGAGACCGGAGCTCGTCGGCTCGACGACGGCAAGCGCCGCCGAAACGGCCACCGCCGCATCGAACGCATTACCGCCCTTGGCGAGAATTTCCTGGCCGGCCTCGGTCGCCAGTGGAAAGGCGCTCGCGATCGCCGCTTTGTGCGGCGGGCGCACCGCGTGTGGCGGGCGCACCGCGCGAGTCGCGTGCACCGCCGTGTCGGCCCACGCCGGCAACGACTGCGCGCCCCAGCCCAACAAGCCGAGGGCCAGAGCGACGGCAGCCCGGCCCCGTGCTCTCAAAGCTTGCGGTGCCGCTTCAGCTCGGTCTCGACGATGGGATGGACGAACTCCGAGACGTTGCCGCCCAGAACCGCAATCTCGCGTACCAACGTGGAAGAAATAAATGTGTATTGTTCCTGCGGTGTCATGAAAACCGATTCGATCTCGGGAGTCAGGTGCCGGCTCATGTTAGCCAATTGGAACTCGAATTCGAAATCGGAAACCGCCCGCAGGCCCCGCACGATGACGGCGAGACCGTTCTGGCGGGCGAACTCCACCGTCAGTCCGACGTAACCCTTGACCTCGACATTGTGCACGTCGATGAGCACGCGGCGCGCCATTTCCACCCGTTGTTCCAGGGAGAACATGGGGGCCTTATTCGGATTGGCCGCCACCGCCACCACCAGACGATCGAATATGCTGGCCGCCCGCCGCACCAGATCGTGATGACCATTGGTGATGGGATCGAAGGTGCCAGGGTATACCGCTGTTCTTTTATTCATCGACCGGCTTTTTCTTCGTCCGCCAACCGCGCATTGACGCGCGCCAGATGATACCCCACCTCGCCGGCCGACTTCGATTTCAACAGCTCCCACTGTGACGGCAGCCGCGGAACGCCGGCGGCTTTCTCGCTTTCGAGATAGACCAAGCTGCCGATTTTCAACCAGCTGCCGGCATCGAGCAGCGGCAGGTACTCCGTCAGGGCATCCTGACCGAACGGGGGATCCACGAACACCACGTCGAAGGGCGCGCCGAAGGTGTCGCCGGGCGCTTTCAGAAAACGCGTCGCGCCCATCTCGACGATGCGGCCTTGCGCCTTGCCGCCCAAGCGGGTCAGCTCGGTCTGTAGACCCCGCGCGGCGCGCTGCGCCTGTTCCACGAACACCAGCGTTCGCGCACCCCGCGACAACGCCTCCAACCCGAGCGCACCGGAGCCGGCGAACAGATCCAGGCACCGCGCCCCGACGATGGCGTGCTGCAACCAATTGAACAAGGTTTCGCGCACGCGGTCGGGCGTCGGCCGCAGGCCGGGCAGGTCGGGAAAATTCACCCGTCGACCGCGCCAAGCGCCCGCGATGATGCGGACCGAGTTGCGGCCCTCGGTCGTTTGATTCGGGGGCTTCGAGGGTGTCACCGGCGGCATCATACCTTGCAGACGCTGTTAAGCTCTCGATCCCATGACGAACGAAGCCGACAAACCCGGCATCCGCGGCTTTTTCAAACGCCTGCGCGCCAAGCTGAACACCGGGCCCGCGTGGCTCACCACCGACATCAAGGAATTGCTGCCCGGGCGCAAGATCGACGCCGAGATCTTGGACGATCTGGAGACCCGACTCATCACGGCGGACGTGGGTGTCGAGGCGACCACCCGGATTCTGGACGACCTGCGCAAGCGCGTGGTGCGCAAGGAACTCGCCGACGTCGATGCGCTGTTGCGGGCGCTGCATGCCGCCATGCTGGAGATATTGCAGCCCGTCGAACAGCCGCTCGCCATCGATCCGCGCTTCAAGCCCTACGTGATCTTGGTCATCGGCATCAACGGCGCCGGCAAGACCACCACCATCGGTAAATTGAGCTCGCGACTGTTGGCCGAGGGACGCAGCGTGATGCTCGCCGCCGGCGATACCTTCCGCGCCGCCGCGCGCGAGCAGCTCGAAGTCTGGGCCGAACGCAACAAGGTGCCGATCATCGCGCAGCAGGCCGGCGCGGAACCGGCCGCGGTGATCTTCGACGGGCTGCAGGCGGCGAAGGCGCGCAACATCGACGTCTTGATCGCCGACACCGCGGGACGTTTGCACACGCAAACACACCTGATGGACGAACTGAAAAAGGTCAAACGGGTGCTCGCGCGGTTGGATCCGACCGCGCCTCACGAAGTGCTGTTGGTGCTCGACGGCACCATCGGTCAGAACGCCGTCGCGCAGGCGGTCGAGTTCAACAAAGGACTCGGCGTGACCGGCCTCGTGGTCACCAAGCTCGACGGCACGGCGAAGGGCGGCGTGGTGCTCGCCATCGCGCAGAAGCTGAACATCCCGATCCGTTTCGTCGGAGTCGGCGAACAAATCGAGGATTTCGGTGTGTTCAATGCGTCGGAATTCGTGACCGCGCTGCTGAAATCGGACGCACCGGACGGCCGCCTCGAGTGATTCGCTTCGACCAGGTCCACAAGCGCTACCCCAGCGGCCGCGCGGCGCTGACCGATGTGTCGTTCGTCGTCGGCGACGGCGAAATGGCCTTTTTGACCGGGCCGTCCGGGGCCGGCAAGAGCAGCATCCTGAAACTGATCGCGCTCATCGAGCGTCCCACCCGCGGCCAGGTCTTCGTCGCCAAACGCAGCACCGGCGCCATCAAACCACGCGGTATCGCACAGTTTCGCCGCCAGATCGGCGTGGTATTCCAGGACCATAAGCTGATGCACGACCGGCCGGTGGCGGACAACGTGGCGTTGCCGCTCATCATTGCCGACGTGCCCAAACGCGAAATCGACAAGCGGGTCAGGGCGGCCCTCGATCAGGTGGGGCTGCTCGGCAAGGAGAAAAGCCGGCCGCTCGAACTGTCCACCGGCGAACAGCAGCGCGTGGGTATTGCGCGCGCCATCGTTGCCCGACCGCAGCTCCTGATCGCCGACGAGCCCACCGGCAATCTCGACCCTGAGCTGGCGCTCGACATCATGCAGCTGTTCAAACGCTTCAACGAAGTGGGTGCCACCGTGATCGTGGCGACCCACGACGTGCATCTCATCGACCGTTTCGGCGCCCGGCGCATCGTGTTGGGAGACGGCCGGGTCAGCGCCCCGTGAAGCTCCGGGCGTGGTTCGCGCGGCACCTACAGACCTTGGTGGGTTCGCTGGGGCGGATCGCGGAGCAGCCCATGGCCACCTTGCTGACGATGATGGTGATCGCGGTCGCCTTGGCGCTGCCGCTGTTCTTGAACGTGTTTCTGCAAAACGCACGCAGCGCCACGGCCAATTGGAACCAGACCTTCGACATGTCCGTATATTTGGACAAGAGGGCCGCGACCGGTCGGACCCAGGCCTTGGCGAAGCAATGGCGGTCGCGTGCGGATGTGGCGGGCGTCCGGGTCGTGCTGGCGGACGAGGCGCTGGCCCAGTTTCGCGTCACGTCGGGATTCGGCACCGCGCTCGATGCGCTGCGCGACAACCCGTTGCCCGATACGCTGGTGGTGACCCCGGCCCTGGCGGCGAGCACGCCGGAAGGCATGGCGGCGCTGAGGGGCGCCCTGGCCGCCACCGCGGACGTCGAAGCCGTGCAGGTGGACACCGAATGGATCGACCGATTGCATGCCTTGATGGACATCTTTCGACGCATCGTCTGGTTGACCGGGGTCATCCTCGGGATCGGGGTGGCATTGGTGGTGGGCAACACCATTCGACTCGACATTGCGAACCGCCGGTCGGAGATCGAGGTGATGAAGTTGGTGGGCGCCACCGACGGCTTCGCGCGTCGGCCGTTCCTGTATGCCGGCCTCTGGTACGGATTGGGAGGAGGTTTGCTGGCTCTGGTCATCGTGGCGACGGCGATCGGCGTGCTCGGCGCCTCCGTCGATCGGCTGGCTAATGCGTACGGCAGCCAATTTCACCTTCAAGGCATGCGATTCAGTACTTGTCTGCTTGTATTGGGCATTGCGATCGGCCTAGGCTTAGGAGGATCCTGGCTCGCAGCGTCACTGCAAATCCGACGGATAGAGCCCGCCTGAGATGCGTGAGGTTGATCGTAAGTCCTTGTTTTTAGAAATTTTGCTGCCGAAGAATTGAACTCCGGCACTCCTTAGCACTCCAAGTAGGCGAGTGCTATTATGGCTGTTGATTCGTTTGGAGGTTTTCGTCAATGACTGCTGCATTGGTTACCAAAAACACTGGTTTGCTGTTTGCAGGCCCCGTCGGGAGCCTGGATTCTTACATCGACCGCGTGTCCCAGATTCCCGTCCTCACCAAAGAGGCGGAGGTTGCCCTGGCAATCCGCTTCCGGTCGGACGCCGATCTGGACGCTGCGCGGCAGCTGGTGTTGTCGCATTTGCGCTTCGTCGTGCACATTGCCCGCGGCTACCTCGGCTATGGGCTGCCCATGGGCGACCTCGTGCAAGAAGGCAATGTCGGGCTCATGAAAGCGGTCAAGCGGTTCGACCCGGATGTGGGCGTGCGCTTGGTGTCGTTTGCCGTGCATTGGATTCGAGCCGAAATCCACGAGTACGTCTTGCGTAATTGGCGTCTGGTCAAGGTGGCGACCACCAAATCGCAGCGCAAGCTGTTCTTCAACCTGCGCAAGATGAAGAAGAACCTGGCCTGGCTTTCCGAGGAAGAAACGCAGGCCGTGGCACGCGACCTGGGCGTCGATGTGAGCGACGTGCGCGAGATGGAGCAGCGACTGTCGGCGCGCGACATGTCCTTCGATCCGACGCCGGAAAGCGACGAAGAAGAGGCCTACTCTCCGGCCATGTACCTGCCGGCGACCAACGCCGACCCGGCCGTCGAAGTCGAGCGGGAAGAATGGGAAGAGGATTCGAGCGACCGGTTGAGCATGGCGCTCGAGAAGCTCGACGAACGCAGCCGGAGCATATTGCGCCGCCGTTGGATGACCGACGACAAGGCGACGCTGCACGAACTGGCCGACGAATACGGCATTTCGGCCGAACGGGTGCGCCAGGTCGAGAGCAACGCCATCAGCAAGCTGAAGGGGCTCATGCTCGCGGCATGAGCCGATGGCGGCGCTCGTAGTTCACCGCCTCGCGAAAGGCGTGCGCATGGAGTTCCACGGTGCGCGCACGAGTCGCTGCATAGCCGCCGGCAAGAACGATGACCAGCGGTACGTGCGCACCGCGCACGGCCTCGATGACCAGCCGATCACGGGCACGGATGCCCTCTTCGCTCAAGGCGAGCTTCCCGTACCGATCGCCGGCGGCCACGTCGACGCCCGCGACATAGAATGCGATATCGGCGCGCGCGTGTTGCAGAATCTCGGGTAGGTGGCGTTGGAGCGACTCCAGGTAGTCGCCATCTCCCATGCCGTCCGGCAATGGCACATCGAGGCTGGAGCGCATTTTCGCGGTGGGGTAGTTGCGTTCGCCATGCATGGAGAACGTGAAGACCGCATCGTCTCGTTCGAAAATCGCCGCCGTCCCGTTTCCTTGATGAACGTCCAGGTCGACGATGAGTGCCCGCTCTATGGCGCCCTCTTGCCGCAATTTGACGATGGCAATGGCGACGTCGTTCAACACACAGAAGCCTTCGCCGTGATCGGCAAACGCATGATGCGTTCCACCGGCCAGGTTGCCGGACAGTCCGGATTCGAGCGCGCCGCGGGCCGCCAGCAACGTACCCCCCGATGCCAGTCGGGAGCGCAGCCACAGGGAATCGGACCAGGGCATGCCGAGACGCCGCTGCTCCGCAGCGGTCAGGGTCGCATGCTCGAGTTTGTCCAAATATTCCGGCGTGTGCACCAGCTCGAGAACTTCCCGGCTCACCGGTTGTGGTTCGACGAGGTCGGTGACGGACAAGACACCTTCCGCCAGCAAGCGATCCTTAAGCAGGGGGAACTTGGCGATCGGGAAGGGATGACCGCTCGGCAGCGGAAATTGATAGCCGGGATGGTAACTGCACTTCATTGGCCGACGACTGTACCGCAGGGTACGAGCCATCCCCAAACTCGTCAGACCAGAGAACCATCACGTAGTAAGAAGCCCTCGAGCCGTTCGATCTTAGCGCTGATGCGTGCCGTCGTTGCCTCGCAGCGATCGAGCCGTTGTTCGGCCATTTCGAGCAGATCGGAACCCACGCCGCAGGTAGCCAATGAACGATAATCGCTGCGCGCTTCGTTGCCCGCCTCGTAAGCCCGCCGCCATTCCCGTTCCAAGTCGCGGAGTCGCGCCTCGACGTCGACTTCCTCTGCCGCGCGGTTCACAAGGTCGCCCATGCCGCGCTCTGCGGCCGCATCACGACGCCGCTCGGCGTGCGGCTCAGCCAGGAGCGATCCGAAGGGGCAAAGCGCCAATGCGGCTGAGTCTGGCGCGCGGCCGGATAGCCGGCGGTCTGCGAACCGAACGCCTCGGCGAGTCGCCGCTGCAGCGTCTGCCACGGCAGGTTTTGCAATTCCAAGATCTCATTCATCTTATCGCTCCCTCTGCGAACTTCGGGATCAAACATAACCATTCCGGCAAACTCTTTCGTGTCGAAGTTCACAATCGCGCTTTGTTGTGACATGCACATGACGAAAACAGGAACAAATCAATAAGGAATTCAACGTGTATCAGCTGTACATCGCCAATAAGAATTACTCGTCGTGGTCGCTGCGACCCTGGGTGCTGATGCGGCAACTCGGTATTCCGTTTGCCGAGCGGTCGATGCGCTTCGATCAGCCGGTCGTTTGGGAGGCATATCGCCGGCTCTCGCCGAGCGGCAAGGTGCCCTGTCTGGTGGATGGCGACACGGTGGTGTGGGACTCGTTGTCGATCTGCGAATATCTCGCGGAGCGGCACGCAGGCGTCTGGCCCGCCGATCCCGTCGCCCGCGCGTGGGCGCGCAGCGGCGCGGCGGAGATGCATTCGGGTTTCACCGAATTGCGCCAGCGCTGCTCGATGAGTTGCGGCGTGCGGGTGCGGCTCACGCAACACCCCGCGGCGCTTGCGGAGGAAATCGCACGGCTCGACGCGCTATGGAGCGAGGGCATCAGCCGCTACGGCGGACCGTTTCTCGCCGGCGCGGCATACTGCGCCGTGGATGCTTTTTTCGCTCCCGTCGTGTTCCGCATTCAATCCTATGGCATCGAGGTCGGCGCGGTGGCTGCCGCCTACGTCGCGCGGTCGTTGGCGCTCGAACCGATGCGCGACTGGTATGCGGCGGCTTTGGCGGAGACTTTCCGCGATCAACCGCACGAAGCAGGCATTGCGGCGCTGGGCACGGTACTCGAGGATTTTCGCAGCCGCTAGTTCAGTGCGCGGCGCCGGTCCGCACGCCGAGGTAGTGCAAGATCCCGGTTGCCGCCTCGCGGCCTTCGAACACCGCCGTGACGACCAGATCCGAACCGCGAACCATGTCGCCGCCGGCGAACACCTTGGGGTTCGTGGTTTGAAATTTCGATTGGGGCGCCGCGGAAACCCGCACCCGGCCATTTGCGTGCAGCGCGATCTGTTGCTGTACGAACCAATCCGGCGGACTCGGCAGAAATCCGAACGCGATGATGACGGCATCGGCTTCGATGGTTTCCTCGGTATCCGGAACGACTTCGGGTACGCGCCGGCCGCGCGGCCCCGGCGGCCCCAGGCGTGTCTGCACCAATTTCACGCCCTCGACTCGGTCGGTGCCGACGATCTCGATGGGCTGGCGGTTGAACAAGAAAGTGACGCCTTCTTCCTTGCTGTTCTTGTAGTCACGGCGCGAGCCCGGCATGTTGTTCTCATCGCGGCGATAGGTGCAGGTGACGCTGCTGGCACCCTGGCGTATGGCGGTGCGGTTGCAATCCATACCCGTGTCACCGCCGCCCAACACCAGGACGCGCTTATCCCGCATGTCGACGAAGGCGTTCGCAGCGTCCTCGATCGACAACTCGCGATTGATGTTCGATATCAGATACGGGAGCGCTTCGTGAACGCCCGGAAGGTCCTCCCCGGGGAAGCCGCCCTTGACGTAGTTGTACGTGCCCATGCCCAGGAAAACGGCATCGAAGTCGCGCGTCAATTCGTCGAACGAGACGTCGCGGCCGATCTCGACGTTCAAGCGAAATTCGACGCCCATGCCTTCCATGATTTCACGGCGTTTTTCGACGATGTCCTTTTCCAATTTGAAGGGCGGAATACCGAAGGTCAACAGGCCGCCGATCTTGGCGTAGCGGTCGAACACCACCGGGGTTACGCCATTGCGCACCAGCACATCCGCACAACCCAGGCCGGCCGGCCCGGCGCCGATGATTGCGACGCGCTTGCCGCTGCGCACCACGTGCGACATGTCGGGGGTCCAGCCCTGTTTGAACGCTTCGTCGGTGATGTATTTTTCGATGGAGCCGATGCTGACGGCGCCGATGCCGTCGTTCAGCGTACACGCACCTTCGCACAGCCGGTCCTGCGGGCAGATACGGCCGCACATTTCGGGCAGCGAGTTGGTCTGATGCGACAGCTCCGCCGCTTCGAATAGCTTGCCGGCATTGAGCAACGCCAGCCAATTAGGAATGTAGTTGTGAACCGGGCATTTCCATTCGCAGAAAGGATTGCCGCACGACAGGCAGCGACCCGCCTGTTCGCCGGCGGTCTGCGCACTGTACGGGGCGTAGATCTCGCGGAATTCGCGGATCCGCACCTCGACGGGTAATTTCTCCGGATCTTTACGCGGAAACTCGAGAAATTGCAGATTTTTATCGGCCATGGTGTTGCGCGGGCGGCCTCAGGCGGCGCGCCGTAGATTGACGAGTAAGGAGTCGATCGCGGCCGCCTTCGGCTTGACGACCCAGAATTTTCCGATGTAGGTGCGCAGGTCGTTCAGCAACTGCATGCCCCACACGCTGTGGGTGGCATCGACGTGCTGCTCGATGAGCGCGCGCAGATGCTGCACGTGCGTGCCCATGCCCTCCGGTGACACGCGGTGGATGTCGATCAGCTCATGGTTGTAACGGTCGACGAAGTCGCGTTCCATGTCGAGAACGTAAGCGAACCCACCGGTGAAGCCCGCGCCGAAATTGACTCCCGTGCGGCCCAAGACGCAGACCACACCGCCGGTCATGTATTCGCAGCAATGATCGCCGGCACCCTCGACCACCGCGAGAGCGCCGGAGTTGCGCACGGCAAACCGCTCGCCCGTGGTGCCTGCGGCATACAGTTCGCCGCCGGTGGCGCCGTACAGGCACGTGTTTCCCATGATGACCGTCTCGCGCGCGACGAAGGTCGAGCGGGCACTGGGCTTCAACACGATCTTACCGGCGGCCATTCCCTTGCCGACGTAGTCGTTCGCTTCGCCCTCCAGATGCAGATGCAGCCCGCCCGCGTTCCAGACGCCGAAGCTCTGGCCCACCGATCCCGTCAGTTTGACGATCAACGGTGCGGCGTTCATCCCGACGTTGCCCCAGCGTTTGGCGATCTCGCCGGAGATGCGCGCACCGATCGAGCGATGATAATTGCGCACCTCGTAGGAATAATTCCCGCCCGACTTAGCGTCGATGGCCGCACGCATGTCGCGCAACATCTGCTCGGCGAGCACGCCCTTGTCGAACGGTTCGTTGCGCGGATCGATGCAGTACTGAGGCTTGTCGGAGACCAGGCGCGAGTTCGCGAGCAAAGGCTGCAGATCGAGCTTGCGCTGTTTCGGCGTTTCGCCGGGTAGAATTTCCAAGCGCTCAGCATGGCCGATCAATTCGGCCAGCGTGCGTACCCCCAATTCGGCCATGATCTCGCGGCATTCCTGCGCCACGAAACGGAAATAGTTCATGACCATCTCGGGCAGACCGACGAAGAACTTGGTGCGTAACACGTTGTGCTGCGTGGCGACCCCGGTGGCGCAATTGTTCAGGTGACAAATACGCAGATACTTGCACCCGAGGGCCACCATCGGTGCCGTCCCGAAGCCGAAGCTCTCCGCGCCGATGAGCGCCGCCTTGATGACGTCGAGTCCGGTCTTCAAGCCCCCGTCGGTCTGCAGACGCACCCGGTGACGCAGCTCGTTGGCGCGCAAGGTCTGATGCGTTTCGGCCAGCCCCAGCTCCCACGGGGTACCGGCGTACTTGATCGACGACAACGGGCTCGCGCCGGTGCCGCCGTCATAACCGCTGATGGTGATGAGATCCGCGTACGCCTTGGCTACGCCGGCCGCCACGGTGCCGACGCCCGGCTCGGCCACCAACTTCACCGACACCAGGGCTTGCGGGTTGACTTGTTTCAAATCGAAAATCAGCTGGGCCAAATCCTCGATGGAATAGATATCGTGATGCGGCGGCGGCGAGATCAGACCGACGCCCGGACGCGCAAAGCGCAGCCGCGCGATCATGTCGTTCACCTTATGACCCGGCAATTGGCCACCCTCGCCGGGTTTGGCCCCTTGCGCCACCTTGATCTGCAGCACTTCGGCATTGATGAGGTATTCCGGCGTGACGCCGAAACGCCCGGAAGCCACCTGCTTGATCTTGGAATTCTTCTCGGTGCCGTAACGGACCGGGTCTTCGCCGCCCTCGCCGCTGTTCGAGCGGGCGCCGAGCCGATTCATGGCGATGGCCAGGGCCTCGTGCGCCTCGGGCGACAGCGCTCCCAAGGACATCCCGGCGCTGTCGAAGCGCGACAGAATGGCGGTCACCGATTCGACCTCCTCGATCGGGATCGGCGTGCCGGCCTTCAATTTCAACAGATCGCGAATGCAGGATACCGGCCGCTGGTTGACCAGCGCGGCGAACTGTTTGTATTGCTCGTAGCTGCCGGTCATCACCGCGGACTGCAAGGTGGCGATCACGTCCGGGTTGTACATGTGGTACTCGCCGTTGTGCATGTATTTCAGCAAACCGCCCTGTTCCACCCCGGCGTTGGAGTCCCAGGCACGCTGCGCCAGGTATTCGGTGTCGGCTTTCAAATCGCTGAAATCGGCGCCCTGGATGCGGCTGTCCGACCCCTCGAAACACAGCGAGACCACGTCGTCACCGAGTCCGACGATCTCGAACAGCTGGGCGCTTCGGTAGCTCGCGATGGTGCAGATGCCCATCTTGGACATGATCTTGAATAGACCCTTGCGAATGCCGCGCCGATAGCTGCGGCCGAACTCTTGGCGCGTGTCAGCATCCATCTTCACGGCGCGCTTGCGCATCAGATCGAACAGCGTCTGATAAGCGAGATACGGATAGACGGCGGTCGCCCCGTAGCCGATGAGGCAGGCGAAATGATGCGCATCGCGCGCCGTGCCGGTCTCGACCAAAATGTTGCACTGACAGCGCAGGCCGTTCTTGACCAAGCGGTGATGCACGGCACCGGTGGCGAGCAGCGCCGGAATGGGCAGCTTGCCCTCGACCAGGTAACGGTCCGACAACACCAGCACGAGCTTCCCGTTGCGCACCGCGGCCTCCGCCCGATCGCAGACGGCGAGGATCGCGGTTTTCAGGTCGACGTGCGCGTCGTACTGCAGATCGATGAATTCGTTCGATACGCCGGAATCCTCCAAACCCATGATTTGCCGCAACTTGCGCTGCGACAGAATCGGCGAGCTCAGGACGATCTGTTCGGCGTGCTGCTGGGCGGGCACGAAAATATTGGCTTCCGCGCCGATCTGCGTCTGCAACGACATGACGATGCTTTCGCGCAGCGAATCGATGGGCGGGTTGGTGACCTGGGCGAATTGCTGGCGGAAATAATCGTACAGCGACCGCACTTTCTTGGAGAGCACCGGCATGGGCGTGTCATCGCCCATCGAACCCACCGCTTCGCTTTCGTCCTCGGCGAGCACCCGAATGATTTCGTCGCGCTCCTCGGCCGATACGTTGAACATCTTCTGGAACAATGCCAGCTTATCCCGGTCGAACGGCTCGGCCGCCAAGCGTGGATCGATGAGATCGGTCTGCAGGTAGCGAACGCCCTTCTTCAGCCACACCTTGTAGGGATGCCGGCTCTTCAGCAGATCGTCCACCTGTTTGGTGTCCATCAGCTCGGACGTTTGCAAATCCAGCGCGAGAATTTCGCCGGGTCCGAGCTTGCCCTTGCGCACCACATCCTCGGGCAGGTAATCCCACACGCCCGCCTCCGACGCGATGGTGATGTGGCGGTTCTTGGTGATGACCCAGCGTGCCGGCCGCAGGCCGTTACGATCCAAGGCACAGCACGCATATCGCCCGTCGGTCACGACGATTCCGGCCGGTCCGTCCCAAGGCTCCATGTGCGTGGCGTAGTACTCGTAAAACGCCTTCAAGTCTGGATCGATCATATCGACCGATTGCCAGGCCGGCGGCACCAGGATTCGCAGCGCATGCATGGGATCGAGGCCGCCCACCAAGAGCAGTTCGAGCATGTTGTCGAGCGACTGGGAATCCGACCCGGTCAACGACACCACCGGCAGCACGTCGGTCAGATCCGGCAGCACGGGGGAGCGGAACAGCGGACCGCGCGCCACCGCCCAGCTCCGGTTGCCCTGCACCGTGTTGATTTCGCCGTTGTGGGCCAGGTAACGAAAGGGATGGGCCAAACGCCACTGCGGCAGCGTGTTGGTCGAAAAACGTTGGTGAAAGACGACGGCCGAGGTCTCCATGCGCGGATCCTTGAGATCCGGATAGAATTCGGCCAAATATTCCGGCATCACCATGCCCTTGTAGACGATGGTGCTCGCCGACAAGGAGGGGATGTAAAAGATCGGATCGCTGGCCTCGAGCAGCTTTTCGGCACGCCGCCGCGCCATGTACAGCTTGCGGTTCAAGGTGGCCTCGTCGATGCCCGGACCGCCGTTCACGAACACTTGCACGATGGTCGGCAGCGTCTTCAACGCCTCGGAACCGCACGCCGACGGGTTCGTCGGCAGCCGGCGATAGCCGGCCACTTCCAGCTTTTCACGCTCGATCTCTGCGGTGAGAACCGCGCGGGCGTGGTCGGCCTTGGCCGGATCGCGGTCGAGGAACACCAGTCCCGCCGCAAACGGCGTGCGCAGGAGAAATCCCACCTCGGCCGCGACCGCGCGCAGAAACCGCGTCGGCATCTTGATGAGCAACCCGCAGCCGTCGCCCGTCTTGCCGTCCGCCGCGATCGCGCCGCGATGCGTCAGCCGGTTGAGCGAGCTGATGGCGGTTTTCATCACCCAATGGGTGGCCTGATCGTCGAGACTCGCGATCAACCCGAAGCCGCAAGAATCGCGTTCGTACGCGGTGCGGCACAAACCCCAATCGCCTGCACGGGGATCCGCGCCATCGACGTTCGTCGCCCGCCCATCAGCCACTTGCTCGATACCCATAACGACAGCCCACTACGGTCCGCGCCCGGCGGCCGATCCGCAGAGCCCTAAAAAAACAGAAGAACTTAAATCGGTTCGAGGCGCGCAAAACTGGTGCGCGCCAGGTGGGGCAAGCGCTAAGCGTGCCGGAGTATGGCTCTCATAATACCTAGCTCGGCCGCAGCGTCAACCGGCGATGTAGCGCTCCAACTGCTCGATCTTCTCGCTCTGGTCCGCGATCACCGCCTTGACCAGATCGCCGATCGACAACATGCCGACTACCCGTCCGGACTCGACCACCGGCAAATGCCTGAAGCGACCGTCGGTCATGAGCTGCATGCATTGATGGACGGTGTCCTGCGGCGTCACCGTCACGGGCGAGGCGGTCATGATGTCCCCGACCGGCGTATCGTGCGATACGCGCTTCTTGAGCACCACCTTACGGGCATAGTCGCGTTCGGAAATGATGCCGAGCAGCGCTCCCTGGCTCATCACGAGCAGGGCGCCCACGTGGCGGGTCGCCATGATCTCAACGGCGTGCAGCACCGACTCGGTGGGAGCCACCGAGAATATCTGGCTGCCCTTGACGCGTAGCAATTGATTGACGGTCTGCATGCTTGGTTCCCCCACTCATCGTTATTCAGGCCCGATTGACTATACTCCCGCCTGGTCCGAGGACAAGCGCAATGAAAGAGCCCTTAATTAAGCCGGCGGCCGGTCAGGATTCGGCCCGCGACACGCGAGGTGTGCCCACGGCGCCGCCGGTCGCCGCGCGCCTCGCCCACCTCGTCGCATCGCCGCATGGCACACGGTCGGACCCCTACTACTGGCTGCGCGACGACGAGCGCACCGACCCCGCCGTGCTGGCATACCTCGACGCCGAGAATGCCTATCACGCGCGGCACCGGGCCCGTCCGCAGGCACTGGAGGACACCCTTTACCGGGAAATCATCGCGCGTCTCAAGCAGGACGATTCCACCGTTCCCTACCGTAAAAACGGTTACTGGTATTACATACGCTTCGAACCGGGCCAGGAGCACCCGATTTTCGCGCGCCGCAAGGGCTCGCTGGAGGCCGCCGAGCACATCGTCCTGAACGCCAACGAGCTGGCCACCGGACACGACTACTACCAGATCGGCGAGATCGACATCTCGCCGAATTCCGAGTGGGTGGCCTTTTGCGAGGACACCGTGGGGCGCCGCCAATATGGCCTGCGGTTCAAGAATTTGACCACGGGCGAGTTTTCGAGCGAGGTCATCGCCGACGTCGAGCCCGACGTGACGTGGGCGAACGACAATCGCACGCTATTGTACATCGAAAAAGATCCCGAAACCCTGTTGGGTCTGCGCGTCAAGAAGCACGTGGTGGGGACCGATCCGGCGACCGACGTCCTGGTCTTCGAGCAAACCGACAAGACTTTGTACACCGGACTGTCGAAATCCAAATCCGAACGCTTCATCTTCCTGCACATGGACGGCACCCTGACCTCGGAGTGGCATTACGCCGAGGCCGACGATCCGACATTGACGTTCAAGCTGTTCTTCGCGCGGCAGCGCGACCACGAGTACGAGGTCGACCATCTGGACGATCGCTTCATCGTGCGAACCAACTGGCAGGCGCGCAACTTTCGCTTGATGTGGGTGCCGATCGGCAGGGAAGCGTCGCGCGCGGAATGGCGCGACTTGATCGGCCATCGCGACGCCGTATTCATCGAAGAATTCGACGTGTTCGCTACTTTCATCGTGCTGACGGTGCGCAGCGACGGGCTGCGCCGGCTCGCCATCCAGCCGCTGGCCCCCGGCGCGCCCGAATTTTTCATCGGCGCCGATGAAGCGGCGTTTTCCATGGCGATGTCGGCCAACCCGGAATCGAGCACCGACGTCGTCCGCTATTCCTACGCGTCGCTCGCGACGCCGACCACCATCTACGAGTTCAACGTGCGCAGCCGCGAGAGGGTCATGTTGAAGCGCGACCCCGTGCTCGGCGGTTTCGATCCGGCGGCCTACGAAACGGAGTTCTTGTTCGTCCCGGCGCAAGACGGCAAGCGCATTCCGGTGTCGCTGATCCGCCGCAAGGACTTCGTGCGAGACGGCTCGGCGCCGATGTTGCAATACGCCTACGGCGCCTACGGCCTATCGATGGACCCCGCATTCGCTTCGGCACGGTTCAGCTTGATCGATCGCGGCTTCGTGTATGCGATCGCACACATTCGCGGCGGTCAGGAGATGGGCCGCGCTTGGTACGACGACGGCCGCCTCCTCACCAAGAAAAATTCGTTCACCGACTTCCTCGACGTCACGCATTTCTTGGTCGACCAAGGCTATGCAGCGAAGGACAAGGTGTTCGCCATGGGCGGCAGTGCGGGCGGTCTGCTGATGGGCGTCATCGCCAACATGAGCCCGCAGGATTACCGCGGAATCGTCGCGCAAGTTCCCTTCGTCGACACGGTGACCACGATGCTCGACGACAGCATTCCGCTCACCACGAACGAATACGACGAATGGGGGGATCCCACCGACAAATCCGCGTACGACTATATGTTGTCGTACTCACCGTACGACAACGTGCGCGCGCAAGCCTACCCGTCCATGCTGGTGACGACGGGGTTGTGGGACAGCCAGGTGCAGTACTTCGAACCCGCCAAATGGGTTGCCAAACTGCGCTCGCTCAAAACCGATGAGCATTTGTTGCTGTTGTACGTCGACATGGAGGCGGGCCACGGCGGCAAGTCCGGCCGCTTCCAGCGTTATCGGGAAACCGCCATGGAATATGCCTTCATCCTGGATCAGCTCGCCATCGACGCCTAGGCGGGAGGTATCACGATACACGCCTGGGACTTGGCCTTCAGGCTGCTGCAGATGGCACGCGCGCGGATGTCGCTCAACCCGGTGACCTGCAGGCGGTAGAGCTTCGCCGAACCCTGCGCCTTGGATACGCTCGACGACAGGCCGGCAAGCTGCGCGGGATATTTTTTTCGCAATTGGGCCCAGCGCTTGTGCGCCACGCCGGCGCCCGACTTGAAGGCTCCCAGTTGAATCCGATAAGAGCCGGCAGTTCCCTTGCCGGCATGTGTTTTCGTCGCGGCGGCGGATGCGGTCCGGGCCGGCGCGGGTTCGTCGACCACGGTGGGCGGCGCTGCCGGAGCCGGGGCATGAGGCGCGTCGGCGTCATCGTTCGAAGCCGGCGCCGCGCCGGCCGCGGCTGCGCCGGTCACCGATGCGGATGCCGAAGTACCCGGGGTGGGAGCGCCGGAAGGCACCTGCGCCAGGGTGAAGTTTTCGACACGGATGCGCGCCTCTTCGGTCCACTTGCCTTCCGGATATTGTTTCAGGAATGCTTGATAAGCTTCCGGGGTGTCGGCATCGCGGGCTTTTTGCCAATCCCGCTCTTCGTAGAGTTCTTTGACCCGCGCCTGCGCCTGTGCGGTGAATTCGCCGGTCGGATATTTTTTCAAAAACTGTTCGTAGGCATCGGCCGTGTTCGTTTCACGGGTTTTCTGCCAATCGCTTTGTTGGCGGCTGCAGCCGGACAGAGACAGGAGCACCGCACAGAACACTCCCAACACGATTTTATGCTTGATCATTTTCTAGCCGACCTTGAGGTATTTGACGCAGGCGCTAGTCTACTTCCATTTTCGTCGGCTGTCGGCGACGCCAAACACGTCACGGTAATTTCCGGGCCCATGCGCTAAGCGGCGCCGATGCGCGCAGCGTCGCGGAACGCCGCGCGGTAGCGGAACGCCGGCACGGTACTGGCTGCGCCGAGCGCGCTATCATCGCCGACACACTCGCCAGCCAGGATAAACGAATGATTGCGAAGACCGCCGCGCCGCTGCTTTGTATGTTGGCCTTCGGATTCGTCGCGCCACGCGCACACGCCGACGATTATCCCAGCCCGACCGACGAACGGGTGCGGATCTCGTTGGGCGTCACGCATGTGTCGTCCGCCACCACGCTGCAAATCGACAGCCGCGCCGGTGCGACCGGCACGCTCATCACGGGCGAGGACCAGTTCGGCTTGGACAAGACGGATTTCGAACCGGAATTCGACGTCATGGTGCGAGCCACCCCACGGCAGCGCTTCCGCTTCGACTATTTCACGCTCGATCGAAGCGGCGACCGCACCGTCGGCGCGACGCCGATCGTCTTTCGCGACGTCACCTTCGAGCCCGGCGACCCGCTGCAGACACAGATCAACCTGCGCAGCTTCGGCATCGCCTATGAATACTCTTTTTGGCGCAGCGAGCGGCTCGAGCTGGCGGCGACTCTCGGCGTGCACGTCACCGATATCGACATGCTGGCGAAGGTGCAAACGCAGGCCCGGCACGTCTATCAAACGGACGATCAAGCAGGCCCCGTTCCCACCGTCGGACTCGACGGCACCTGGGTGGTCAGCAAACGCTTCTATCTCGATGGGCGCGCTCAGTACCTCACCGTGCACCTCGACAACGTGAGCGGTTCGCTGGGTTTTTACGAATTCGATGCACTGTATCGTTACCGAGCCAACGTCTCGCTCGGGCTGGGCTACACGGACGTCACCGCGCATCTGACGTCGCAGCAACGCACGCAGGGAGGGCTGTTCGACGTCACGTCCAAGGGCCCTACCGTGTTCATCAGGGTGGGATTCTAGGCGTCCGAGCGGATCAGGGACTGGGTTCGGCCGAAAAATCGACGCGATTGTTGGCCGCTGCCGCCCGGTTCCACTCGCCGGCGGTGACCGAGTCGGTGCGTGCGGGGTAAGGCGCGGCAGCCCGCGAACTGCCGACCGCCTCCAAGGAGACGGTGATAGCGCCTGCCGTACGTTGACGGACACCCGCTACCAGATTCGCGAACGCCAAGGATTGGCGTTGCTGACCGGTCAACGACTCTTCGAACGGATTACCGACGAGATCGCACTTGTTGACCGGCAGGCTGCCGACCGACGGGGCAAAACCGTCGGCGGCATTACCGGTCAGACAATACAGGCCGGCGGCACTGGTTACCTTCACGACGCCGCGGAAATTCTGTGCTTCGAGCTTCGCCAGAAAGTCGCGCAAAACGTCCAGCCGACTTCGATCGAAAGGGATTTCGCCGTACGGAACGGCCTCGGTGCGCGCCGCAACGGCATCGACCGGCGCCGCTACGGGCGGAGTATAAGCCGCCACCGCGGCCGCCAACTGTTTGTTCGTACCGGTCAATTCTCGGCCCATGCGCTCGAGATCCGCGTTGGCCGCGGTGAGGGCCGCGAGCTGCACCCGCGCGCCAGTCAACTCCTCGCGAGTCTGTGACCAGAATACCGCGCAGACGGCCCCCAGGCACCCGACGATCACGATGGCCGCCACCCACGGCCACACCACCGGCCGCGGCGCCGGCAGCGGCATCGGCGGCAATTCGGGCGGGGGCGGTGCCGTGTCGTGCACGTCCTTGACGATGCGCACGGCAAAACTGTCCAAGCTTGCAACGATGAAACGCCGCAGATCCACCGCCTGCTCCTTGACGGTGGCTTCGACGGCGGCGCCGTCGACGACCTCCACCGGCGCCAGTGCCGACTCCGCCGCATCGCGTCGATCCGGCAAGAGATGCAGCTCGTACAACACCTTCGACACGTCGACCGGGCGTACCTGTTTCGGCAGCACACCCATCGCCCCCAGGGCCCGCGCCTGACCGACGTACAGTTCGCCCTCCTGCGAGGTGTACATCATGATGGGGATCATGGCCGTCCGCGGATTGCTCTTGATCGCGTGCAATGCCTGCAAGCCATCCATTCCCGGCATGAGATGGTCCATGAAGATGGCATCCGGCCGGTTGTGGTCGAGATACGCGATGGCCTGCTCGGCAGACTCGGCCATCTCGACCTCGATACCGTATTTCTCGAGCATGCGGCTCAAGATGACGCGCGCCGATTTTGAATCGTCGACGACTAGAACGCGTTTGCGGGCCATCTATGGTGTCTTGCGCAATCCCCATTCACCCGGATTCAAGCGGGTTCGGAAGTCTCCGATTCTTTATTCTGCGCGATCCACGTCAACGCGGATTCCACGTCCGCAAGCTCACTGGCGGTAAACCCCTCGATTCGCACCCCGGTTGCCTCGGCTTTCTTCTTGGCCAGCTCGGTGTGGGCGACCGTGTGTATCCACACCAGACCACGGCGCACTTTAGCGGTGAATTTTTGCTGCTTTTCATCGGCCATCAATGTCTCCTTCTAATTATCCACAGTCAGGGCGGCACGATACACGACTGGAGGCGGGATGAGGAACCTCCCCGGCGCCGGCCTAGCGCGTTGCGAGCGCCGAATCCAACCGCTCGGCGTAGGCATTCAACGCCTGCGCCACTATCGTAAGATATTGATTTGCCTCGTCCCAGCGACGATCCTCGATAGCCTCGCGAATCCCCGGCAGGGTCTTCACCCCGTAGCCGGTATGCAGTCCCGGTGCGTAGAGCATATGGCGATACCAGGGTCGCCCGGGCAGCCCGCGAGCATCCGTCAGGGTGGATTCCAGTCCCGCCAATGCCGCGTTGAGCCGTGCACGCTGGGCGTGGGCAGGGCGGGTATCGTCCATGACGACGCGCGAATACTCGGCGTCGAAATTTTTCGCGCTCTCCTTGAGGCGCGTCACGGCGGCGTCGAGCACCGAGAAGTCGAGCGTCGGCACGGCGTCCAAGCGGGGTGGCGGGGCGCGCGACACGTGGGGATCGTCCGCAAGGCGAAAAGAACCTTGCTCAAGCAGCGTATCGAGCTCGGCGCTGTTCTTGCGCATGGCGTCGAGAAGCTTGTGCAATTCGTCGGCATACGTCGCCACCGACGCGGCAAAATCGCCCTGCTGCGCCGGCAGGACGTCCGCCTGCGCGGCACGCAACACCAGCCTGCCGGCCACCTGCGCCAGAGCCACGCCATAGGCGAACGTCGGGTCGACGAAGCGCCGAAAATGATCGTACGAATCATAGGCCGAGTGGTAGACCCCGTAGTCGGTTTCGCCATGAAATTCGACGTTCAGCGAGTTGACGCCCAGGTGCTGCAAAAACGGCGTGTAGTCCGACCCAGATCCCAATGCACCCAACGCGAGATCGTCGACGTCGACGTCGGCGCCATGGCCGGCTTCGAATGCCGCAATTCGCCGGGCGGCGATGGCCCGCGTCCCGACGGACGCGTGAGTTTCGGGATCGGTGACGTCGCGCGCCACCTGGTTCAAGAAACGTTGCAGACTGTGACTGCCTTCCGCGTCGAGCGTGCCGCGGCCGTTCATGTCGGAGTTGACGTACAGCGCCGCCTTGGCTGCGAGCTCGGCGGCGTGCGTCTCCACCCATTCGGTCGAGCCCAACAAACCGGGCTCCTCGCCGTCCCAGCTGCCGTAAACCAGCGTGCGCCGCGGTCGCCAACCTTCCTTGACGAGACGGCCGATCGCTTGCGCTTCGGCCAGCAACGCCACCTGGCCAGACAGGGGATCCGCCGCACCGAATACCCACGCGTCATGATGATTGCCCCGCACGATCCAGCGATCGGGTTCCTCGGAACCGCGCAGCTTGGCGATGACGTCATAGACGGACTTGCGATTCCAATCCGACAGCACCTTCAGATGAACCTGGGCCGGGCCGGGTCCGAGGTGGTAGGTCAGCGGCAAGCCGCCGCGCCACGCGAGCGGTGCGACGCGCCCGCCCAAGGCGGCGAGCAGCGGTTCGGCGTCGGCGTAGGAAATCGGCAGCACGGGTATCTTCAAAATCGTCTTGGCATCTTGCAGGGCCAAGCGCGCCGCCCCCCGGGTCGCACCGACGCCCGGGGTCAACGGATCGCCGCTGTAGAGCGTCAAATCTTGCACCGAACCGCGTTGCACGCCGTCGGCCGGACGATAGCCGCCGCGCGGGTAGGTGTCGCCGGCTCCATACCCGTCATCGCGCGGATCCGAGTAGATCAAGCAGCCCACGGCACCGTGTTCATACGCGAGCTTGGGTTTGAGCCCCCGCCAGCCGCCGCCATAACGCACGATGACGATACGCCCTTTGACGCTGATACCCTGGCGTTCGAGTTCCTTGTAATCGTCGGGCATGCCCTGGTTGACGTAGACGAGTTCCGCCGTCGCCTCGCCGTCGGCGCCGTAGACGTTGTACGGCGGCAGTTCGTCGTCGACCTGCTGCGAGGTCAGATCGCCGTCCACCGGGGGTTCGCGTAATTTCGCGACGTAATGCGCGGGAGAGACGAGTTCGACGACTTCCTCGCGCGGCGTGGGATAGAGCACGGAAAACTCTTCGATCGAGGCGTTCCAGCCCCACTCGCGAAATTTTTTCAGGATGAATTCGGCATTCGCTTTGTCGTGGGCACTGCCGACCTGATTCGGCGCCGAGGACAACTGGCGCATCCATTCACGAAGATCCGCCGCATCGAGATATCCGTCGAAGCGCCGCTCCAAGCTCTGCTGCGCAGCCGCCGAACGGGGCGAGAATCCGATCAGTTCGGCATTCGGGGTATCTGCCGACGAGTTCGTGAGGGCGAACGCCCCCAGCCCCGCCGCCGCCGCCAGCGCCGCGACCCACGATCTACCACGTTCGAACACGCCGGCTCTCATGACTCCTTCGCTCCTCATTCGCGGATGCCGGCGCCCCTGTTCAATAGGGTCACGGCCAGACTGAACATCACGATGACGGCCCCGATCATGATCGCATACGCCAGCCGCAGATCCACATCGGAGGTGCCGAGAAAGCCGTAGCGGAACGCGCTGACCATGTAAAGAATCGGATTGGCATGCGAGATCGCGAGCGCCCATGGCGGCAGCATTTTGACGGAGTAGAACACGCCGCCCAAGTACGTCAGCGGCGCGAGCACGAAGGTGGGAAACCAGGAGATCTGATCGAAATTCTTGGCGAACAAGGCGTTGATGAAGCCGCCCAAGGCGAACACCACGCTGGTCAGCAGTACGGAGGAAACGATCACGAGACCGTGCGCCACGGTAAAGCGCGTGAAGAAGAAGGCAACGACGGTGACCACGGCACCCACCAACAGGCCGCGCAGCACGCCACCGGCCACATAGCCGGTCAGTATCAGCCAGTTGGGCATGGGCGATACCAGCAGCTCTTCGATGTGCTTGCCGAACTTCGCGCCGAAGAAAGACGACACGACGTTGCCGTAGGAATTCGTGATGACCGTCATCATGATGAGGCCGGGCGCGATGAACTGCATGTAATCGTAGCCGCCCACCTGGCCCACCCGTCTGCCGATGAGACTGCCGAAAATCACGAAATACAACGTCGCCGTGACCACCGGGGGCACGATGGTTTGGCCCCAGATACGCACGATTCGATTGAATTCGCGAATGATGATGGTGGAAAAACCCACCCAGTCGGAGCGTGCACGCGATGGTACGGGGGCGGGCATGCCTTATGCGCCCACCGCGTCGGCGCCGGCTCGGGCGCTGACGTCTACGAGTCGAATGAAAAGCTCTTCCAATCGATTCACCTTGTTTCGCATGCTGTTCACGCGAATTCCGAGCGCGGACAAACGTTCGAAAATTTCGTTCAAGCTCTGCCCCTTCGACACTTCGACCTCGAGGGTGTACGCATCGGGCAGCGTCGTGCGGAACCCGGTCATGACCGGCGGCGCGGTCAACGGTTCGTGCAGATTGAAGACGAACAGCTCGGTCTGCAACTTGCGCAGCACGTTGTCCATCGAATCGCGCTCGATGATGCGGCCGCCCTCGATGATGGCGACGTTTCGACACAAATTTTCGGCTTCCTCGAGATAATGCGTCGTCAGGATGATGGTCGTGCCGCGTTCGTTGATGTCGCGCAAGAATTCCCACATCGAGCGACGAATTTCGATGTCCACGCCGGCGGTCGGTTCGTCCAATATCAACAAGCGGGGCTCGTGCATCAACGCCCGCGCGATCATCAGCCGCCGTTTCATGCCGCCCGACAACGACCGCGCGATGGAGTGGCGACGCTCCCACAGCTGGAGCTGCTTCAAATATTTTTCAGCCCGCTGCTTGGCCAGCGGCCGGGCAATTCCATAAAAACCGGCTTGATTCACGACGATCGTGAGCACCGATTCGAACATGTTGAAGTTCACTTCCTGGGGCACGACACCGATGCAGGACTTGGCAACCTCGAGCTCGCGGTCCAGATCGTGACCGAACACCTCGACGGTGCCGCCGGTCTTGTTGACCAAGGACGTCACGATGCCGATGGCCGTCGTCTTACCCGCGCCGTTCGGACCCAGCAGCGCGAAGAAATCCCCTTCCGCCACTTCGAGATCGATGCCTTTGAGCGCCTTGATACCGTTTTTATAGATCTTGGTGAGCTGGTGGAGGACTAGGGCGTGCATAAGAGCCGCGTAGACTAAACCTCGCGAGGCGTCGCCCGCAACCCGGTGCGACGCCAGAATGCCCGCTAGGGTAGATGCGACGCCGCCGCCAATTGCAGCCCATAGAGTTGCACGCGCCGTAATCCCGTCGCATCGCGGCCACGGGCGGCGCTCGTCAAAGCCGTCCAATAGGCCGGGCAGTCGCCCCAGCGCGCCGTGAGGTTCGCCGCTTCTCCCGAGACCAGCGCCGGTAGACGATCGATGGTCGCCACACGAAAACGCGCGACGGCGCCTTCGTTCATGCCGAGCAGAAATTGCGCCGCCAGTTTGCCGGTTGCCGCCACGTGCCAAGCGAAGAACAAGGCAAGCCGAACGAAATCGAGCGTGTTCTGGTCCGCGACGAGCTCGTCGGCGACGCCCCACCGGTTGTTGCCGAGCAGCCGCGTCTGCCAATACGCGTCGTCGTGAAAGCGCAAATCGAACAATGCGTAGGGGCAACTCGCCACCGCCTTTTTCTGCGCCACCGACAGCGGAACCACCTGCCCGAGGACCGGCGTTGACAAGCCTACGTGCCGCGTGCCGACCCACCGGCTCGACGGCGTCGCGAGCAAGTCCAGGAACCGATGATTGAGTTCGCGAACCGATTCGAACAGTTCCGCGGGCACATGGGATTCGTGCATCCAACCCTTGACACTAGCTTCCTGCATGACGCCTCCGATATTGACCCAGTCAACCCGGCCGATTCGGATGCGTGCGCATTTCCTTGCATATGCGCGGCAATCCGGTGCCGGACCCTCTTGGCAGTTACGCTAACTTTGTGATTAATTTCTGTCAAATAGTTTTCTGCCCGGAAATCACAAGAATTCGCCACGAGAAGGAGCCGTCCATGAGAGTGTCCGACGATCGATATACCCGCGACCGCCAACGTCTGGATCTTGCCTTGCGCTTGATTCATCACGAGGCGCGCACCTACACCATCAAACAGTGGACCGGACTCAGCGACGATCGAATCCGCAAGCTGTACCGCAGTTACGTCTTGAATCACGATGCGCGCCAGGTGCGGCGACATCGCGGCAAATCGCCGCGTCAGGCAGCGTTCTTCTTCAGAAACCCTGAGATGAATTTTCACGCGGCGCAGCTCGCCAGCCTGTTTTTGGTATATGGATTGTTGTGCGGATCCGAACTGGGCGTGGAGTCTCGTTACCGGGTGGGCTCGCTCGAATCGGGCACGCTGCTCTGCCAAGCCTACGAGTCGTACCTCGCGTTTCATGCGCCGGCGAGCATTTCGTTCGAACATGCCTGGTTTTTGCTGCTGGCACTGTCGCGGCACGACGAGGTGGACATCACGCGCTGCATCGACTGCGGCGGCGTCAAACTGCGCGATCTATTGGCGAGACGCCGGCTGACGTGCGGCAATTGCGTCTCCGTCGCCGCGGACGCCCCGCTGCGGCCGGTCCAAGGTCCCACGCTTTGATAGAATCGAGACATGCAGACCCACAATGTATTCGCGGGCCCCTATTTGGATCGGACCGCTCATTTGCGGCAGGATCCGGACTGGTTCGGCGCAGCCTTGGCCGACGATCGGAGCCGCGTGGTACCGATCTGGAATTCCCGCAGTCTGGTGATCGAGGGAGACGAGCCACGCGCCGGACTGCTCACGCTCGAGCATATTCCCCGCGAGCGGCGCGCCATCAGCGATCTGATTCTGCTTGGGCGCGTCGACGACGTCAGTTTTTTTGCCTACGAGTTCGAATCGATCGAGCCGCCAAAACTGTTGCCGGGAGCGAGCTTCGAGGATTTACGTTTGATCGCGTCGACGTTGCCGGCCAACGAGGCGGGTTTGCTGGGTTACGCGCGGGCTCTGATCGCATGGCGTCGCCGCAACCGCTTTTGCGGTAGCTGCGCGGCGACCATGCTGGCGGCCAAGGGCGGCCATGTTCTCGTCTGCACCAATCCGGCGTGCCGGCACGAACAATTTCCCCGTCTCGATCCCGCCATCATTGTCCTCATCAGCGATGGCGACCGCGCCCTGCTGGGTCGCCAAGCCTCATGGCCCGTGGGGCGCTATTCCACGATTGCCGGCTTCGTCGAGCCCGGGGAGTCGCTCGAGGACGCCGTGGTTCGCGAGGTATTCGAGGAAACCGGGGTGCAGGTCGACACCATCGACTACCACTCGTCTCAACCGTGGCCCTTCCCCGCCTCGTTGATGCTGGGCTTCACCGCCCGCGCCATCACGCACGAGGTGCAACGCCGCGACACGGAACTCGAGGACGCCCGGTGGTTCACCCGCGACGAGATCAGCAACGGCTTTCCCCTGCTGCCGCCCCGGCAATCCATTTCGTTTCGTCTCATCGAGCATTGGTTTGATGACGGCGGCCGGCACACGTTGCGCGACATCGACGGCGCCGCGCCGGCGCCGCGCTGAGCGCCGGCTGCCCCGACGACTTCGGCTAGGCCAAAGTCTCCACATCGGACGAGATGGGCTCCGACACCGGTGCATTCGCGCCCGGCTCCACCGGGTCCATCACGGGAGAGACGGCGAAAGGGACGACCTTTTTCGCACGGCCGGCCTTTTTCTTGACGACTTTCTTGACCGCTTTCTTGGTCACCGCAGTCG